>JBOFGY010000160.1:0-31133 GCA_051649365.1 Trueperaceae bacterium | reverse complement strand
CGAAGTTTATGAAACACGAGTTCGAGGTTTTTGATTTTTTACTGAAACGAAGCTGTAAGCATTAGTGAAAACTAACAAGCCGATAGCTGATGGTTTAGCAAAGCTCCATTTGGGGTTTGCCTACAGAAAAACCTGAACTCGAGAGGTTAAGGATTCCGCGTTTGTCTATCGTAGATTTCGCCATTGAGGCTAAGTATGAAAGTAACGGGTCCCGGAATTTTCGTTTTCCAGGAGTTCTCTAGGACTTGTCCACCTGCGACGTTTTGGTCGCGTAGGACGGTAATGTCACCTTGGAGGGTTTCTGCTCGAATACTTGCGCTCGAAGAGGCGATGCCTGCTTCAATATAAAAGCGGTAGGGAACAAGACGTTCATTTGGCTTCTGAACTCTTGCAAACGCATTTGGGTTAGGAAGGGGTTCGGGGGGATGATTGACCGTTAGGTTGATGATGCTGCTTTCGGCACCAGGGGCGGGTATTTGGTCTACAACACCTCTCGGTAAATTGGGGCTACTCGTGTCTTGGATGTCAAGTGTATACCCAGAGGCGACGCGCTTCGCTTCCTCGAGACTTAAACCAATGAGGGAGGGAACACCTCGTGCTGCGAGGCTAGCAGTATTGGTGCCAGCTACTAATAAGCGCACGGTTGTTTCGTCTCTTGAAACGAGGGTGTAGGGGGCAATATTTTGCTCGAGCACGGTGTTATTGGGCTGCCTAGTCGTAGTGACGTAATCGGTCACGGGTAGGGGTAAACCTGCCAGCTCGATAAAATAGTAGGCGGTCTCGAGCGGGAGACCCGTAAGGTCAGGTAAGAATGTTTCTATATCTTTGGGGCCCAAACTTACCAAAACACCTACAGGTGTTTCTTCGCTAATTTGACTGTTCGCACTATGTGTTTGACCCAGAATAATGCCAGCCTGAACATTCGCGTGAAGATAAGCAATATTCCCAAGGCGAAGTTTTGCAGTCTCGAGCGTAGTTTGAATCGCACTCGACAGGGTTTCGCCGCGCAGTTGTGGCACGGTAGTGAGAGCAACTTGTCCGGAGGGTAAAGCGTATTGAAGGTGTATTGTGCGCCTAGGACGTAACACTTGGCCTGCCGCTGGTTCACTGCTAAGAACCACGCCAGGTGTGTCATTTGAGGGACTTGGCTCGAGGTTGACGGCTAAACCGAGTCTATGCAACGCCTCACTCGCTTCATTTACATCTTGTCCGCGCACGTCGGGAATCGTGATAATCATATCGTTAGCCCGTCGTAAAAAGCCGAATGTCCAGGCGGTCATACCCAGGATACTTAGCGCCCCACCAAGAAGCCACGCGAGAAGCCATCGAGGGCTGAACCAATTGGGGATGAAGAGGCGAGTCGCAGGTGGTGGCGAAGTGGTTGGTAGTTGAGGTTCGGGAATAGGCTTATCAAAATTCAGACTATACAAAACAGCTTTACCTCGGTCAGCGCGGATGTCGGCAGCCCCAAGGGGGTAGCCGTAACGTTGTAAGAGTTCAGCAAGTTCGGGGCTGGCTTTGGTTTTACCGCTGCTCGGCACGTACCAAACGACGTAGTGGGCTCCTGGTCTCGATACAATGTCAAAAATTGCTGCAAGGTCTTGTTTCTCAAGCTTGCGTAGGAGTTGGCGGTAACGCTCGAATTGTGTCTCTTGCTGTGGGGTGGCAAGGTCGAACCAAATCACGCGCAAAGCTGTGCCATCCGGTGCAACCGCTTCATAAAGCGTTTGCCCATCACCCAAGGACGCTTGCGTAAGAATTTCATATTTGCTATCGAGCACAGCCATGACGTAGAGTTTATCCTAACGGGATTTAGAAACCCCGATAACAAAACAACCAAGATAGGAGAACGAGGAACCCGGCGAAGATAGAGATCATTTTTGGTATACAAGATGTTGGTGTACCAGGAAGGACTCGAACCCTCGACCCACTGCTTAGAAGGCAGTTGCTCTATCCAACTGAGCTACTGGTACATGTCTTAAAAGGCATATTCATAAGGACTTTAGCCTTACCGAAGAGCTAGTATACAACCCAAAACACCTCAAAACAACCTGAAATGCTTCACCAGATCCTGCTACTATTTGCCGCGTTCACGCTACACGGCCTGCTACTGCACTGCTGCGAATGGATGTTCACTACAGCACCTTCTAACTTTGTCATTCACGTAAAGAGTCAGGTTTTTGCTCGAGCAAAGCTGGTTACTACATGTGGCCTGGCCCCTACGGCGAATGGGCTCGAGAAAATATCTCGTGGCAAGTCTAGACCAAAGTTTGAAGCGCATGGGTTTAGACTATGTGGATATTTTTTATTCGCACCGCCCTGACCCAGAGACACCGCTCGAGGAAACAATGGGCGCGTTGGATTACATTGTGCGAAGTGGTCGGGCCCTCTATGTGGGCATTTCGTCGTATTCACCTAAACAGACGAAAGAAGCTGCAAGGATTCTAAAATCGTTAGGCACACCTTGTCTTATTCATCAACCTGTCTACAATATGTTTAACCGTTGGGTGGAAGACGGTTTGTTAAATACCTTGCAGGAAAAAGGTATAGGTTGTATTCCGTTTTCACCCCTCGCACAAGGCTTATTAACAGACAAATATCTCAAGGGCATGACGGGTTCGAGGGCTTCTAAAGCACACAGCTTCTTAAAAGCCAAAGACATCAGTAAAGATAAACTTGCTAAAGTACAAGGCCTACAATAAGTTGGCGAAAGCAAGAGGACAAACCTTGGCGCAACTCGCGCTTGCTTGGGTGTTGCGGCATGACACGGTGACATCTGCACTGATTGGAGCGAGCAGCATGGCGCAGATTGAAGATGCAGTGGGCGCGACATAGAACCTCGAGATTAGCCAGGAAGAATTGAAGAAGATTGAAAAGTTCTGGTTAGTTAAACAGTATAATGCTTTATGAGTTCTTCAAAATCCATAGAAGCCTATAACAATCCTGAGCGTGCTAAAAAATACAGGTCGGGTAAAGGTTTTGATCCACCCCGCAAAGCAAGGATGCTCGAGGTCGTAGTTCGTTCTCTCGTCGAACTCGTGCCCCGAGGTTCCACGGTGCTCGAGCTTGGCGCAGGGTCAGGGGACTTGACTTACCGACTACTTGGCACAGAACATTTTGACATCCATGCGACAGATGGCGCAGATGCAATGCTCGAGCTTGCTAAAAATGATAAACGCTCAGCTTCTATGCAATTGAGCAGGCTAGATTTTTCAGACCCTGGTTGGGTGAGCTCACTTCCTCGGCCATATGATGCTGTAACAAGTTCGATGGCAATCCATCATGCAGAAAGTAAACTTGGCGTTTTTATTAACACGTATGAAGCCCTGGAGGCTAGTGGTGTTTTTATTTTCTCTGACCACATGGCAGGAAGTCATCAATTTGTAGACGGTTTAATAGAACGCGAACGTGCCAGAGTTCGTCTTGGTGAGCATATAGATGAGGAAAAGGTGCAAGGGTTCATCCAGCAAGACAAAGTATCTCAGGCAAATGAAGGCAATCACTGTGAAAGCGTTTCGGACTATCTCGAGGCTTTACATGAAGCGGGTTTTAAGGGTGTTGATTGTATTTGGCGGGATTATTGGATGGCTGTGTTTGTCGCGTTCAAACTATAGAATAAACGGAACTTCAGTTCGGTTTTGTGAATTTACGTAAGTCATGGGTTATTTTTTGGTTCGAGGCTGCTTCAGCCCCTTGTGTCTCCGATTGTGCAACAGTTTGAAATTACAGCCTTTCCTAGACTTTATCTGCTAGAATTATCTGCTTATGCCTATCGCTACCCCTATCACCGCGTCCATTGGAAGCGTCCGCGAAGATTCCCCTGCTTATCAGGCAGGTATTCGCGCGGGTTGGGAGCTTGTGTCGGTGAATGGGCAAGAGATGACAGATATCCTCGCTTATCGGCGAGAACTCGAGAAGGGCAAAGTGAAACTTGTCGCCAGAGACCCCCTCCTCAACGACGAAGTGAATTTCAGCGTTGAGTGGGATGACCCAGGGCTCGAGTTTGAAGAAGTCATTTTTGACGGCATCAAAAAATGCGCTAACAAGTGCGAATTCTGTTACGTTCACCAAATGCCCAAAGGTTTTCGCAAAAGCCTTTATATGATGGACGATGACTTTAGAACAAGTTTTCTTTATGGTTCGTTTGTCACGCTTACTAACTTGAGTGAAGCGGACATTGAAAGAATTTTGAGCGAAAATTTAAGCCCGCTGTACGTTTCCGTTCATACGATAAACCAAGACCTTCGCGCTGACATGATGAAGTGGTGGCGGCTTAAAGTAAAAGATGAAAAGGCTACGAAGATTCGTGACATGCTAAAGCGGCTCGAGACTATTGACCTTTTCACGCAAATGGTTTTGTTACCAGGGCGCAATGACGGAGAGTATTTAGACGAAACGTTGGGGGCTCTTTCTGCTTATCCAAATGTTCAAGCGGTTGCCTGCGTGCCTGTGGGTCTTACGGAACATCGCAAGAATTTACCAGACCTAAAACCCTACACGCCCGAGCAGGCTCGAGATGTCCTAACACGCATTCACGCTTTTCAAGAAAAAATGCTTACTGAACGTGGTACACGCTTTGCCTTTGCCAGTGATGAGTTTTATATTCTTGCGGGTGAGGCTCTTCCAGAAGATGACACCTATGAAGGGTATCAGATGCTTGAGAACGGCGTGGGCATGGTGCGCGATTTTCTCTCGAGCCCGTTACCAAAACTCCCGAAGCGTTTAGCACAATCACGAAAAGTGTTGTTGGCTACGGGAAAACTCTTTGCGCCGATTTTAGAAGAAGCTGTTAAGCCACTACGCAGCATTGAAGGACTCACCTTAGAAGTTCGCAGCTTAAAAAATAAAACGTTTGGTGAAGTCACAACTGTTGCTGGATTACTAGCAGGACGAGATTTTTTAACACAAATTACTCCAGGCGAAGCTGATTTGCTTTTGGTGTCACCGAATGTCCTAAAATTTGGCACTAAAAAACTTTTGGATGAACGCACGCTCGAGGATTTGCGCCAAGGTCTAAACATGCAGGTAGAAGTGGGTGGTACGAACCTCGCTGAACTCGCCGATACCATTATTACTGGCATAGGGGAGAGGCACTTACCCCAGTTTGGCTTTTCCACTCACGCGATTAAAGAAGCGTCAAAACAACATTAAAAATAGCCCTTGCAATTAAAGCAAGGGCAAAAATATGTTTTCGTAGGGGCGGGTTCGCTCACTTTGATTTGAAGTCGTGAAACATACTCCTACATCAAATGTCAATTCATAACCCGCCCTCGTGTGAACAAAAACCAAGGTCGTTGATTCTGTATCAAGACTTATTAAGACACAACGTCAGGGCCTTTGGTCGTTCCAGGAATTTTTAATTTCTGACCAACTTGAATTTTATTCGCATCTGCAATACCGTTTGCTTCAGCAATTTTCATATAGGATGTTTTCCCTGCATCACCGTAGTAGTGCAGCGCAATGTGCGAGAGTGTGTCACCAGCTTTAACGGTGTAAACAACGTCGCCGTCATCATCGGTGTCATTTAATGTTGAAGCATGTTGAATCACTTGCAACCCACTTACGTCTACCGCCGTTACACCTTCAACACTCGAGGCGAGTTCTTTGGCTTTGGCGTGCTCTGCTTCAGAATCTACCGCACCGCGCAAAACAATGGTCGTGCCTTTTTGCAAGACATCGAGTGGGTTATTGGCAAGGCTCGCCTCCGCGCGGATTTTTTGATACGCGGCTTTGGCTCTGGCACTCGGGTCGGCGGTGGGTGCTGCTTTTGCATCAGACTTAGTATCATTAGTATCAGATGACTTAGCATCTGCTTTAGGGGCGGGTTGGGTCGCGGCGGCGGCATTTACTTTAACGCCGCTGACATCTACACTTTTAATACCGTTGATGCCTTGGGTAACAGATTTAATGGTTTCAATCATGCCTTGCTCAGGTACTTCACCCGTCACGATAGCAACTTTTTTAGCAACGTTGACGCTGAGCTTGTACTTGCCTAAGGTTGCGTCGTGTTTGATGGCATCTTGCACACGTTTTTCGGTTGATTTTCCAAATGGCCACATAAAGGTTCCTCCCGAAGAATTGTAGTAGTGTTCAACGAAAAAATTGAACGGAGTTTTACCCTAACATGGCTAGATTAGACCTTACTCATTTACTTTGTATCGAGGCTTATAGAATTGCTTCAGTGAGCAATGTAAGAGGTTGAATCTGGTGTAGGGTAAGAGGTGAAACGTAAAATGCGAGAAGTCAAGATGTAAACGTCTCATGTCTCATTTCTTCCGTCTTACTTCCCCTTATTAATTGGAAACGCAAGCTTAAATTACATAGCTAGTCGCTCGAGCTTCACCTGAGGCAGAATCATTTCTATATCTTTGACATAACACAGGTCAGTGCCAGGGCTCATTGCGGTGGCTGAGCCACAGGCCACACCAAGTCTTAAAACTTCATCCCAAGGTTTGTCGTCTCCCTTGGCAACAAGGACACCCGCAAGGAGTGAGTCTCCTGCTCCCACTGCTGAATCTACTTTGATTGTGGGCGGAGTTGCCTGCCAGGCTTCTTTTTCTGTAACTAACACCGCGCCACTTGGTCCGAGGCTACACACCACGACTTCAACACCTTGGTCTAAAACTTTCTTAGCTGCTTTTACTGCATCACTATGAGTTTTGACTTCTATGTGGGTGAGCCTGCCTAGTTCATAATGATTGGGTTTAATGAGGTACACGCCCCCTTGTACTGCGCTTCTAAGTGCGTCACCATCCGCATCGGCAGCGACAGGGATACCGTCGCGCACGGCGTAGCGCGTGACGGCAATATAAAAGTCTTTTGGCATTCCCTCTAACAAACCACCACTGATGACTAAAAAATCTGGTTTGCGCAGATCCATAATGTTCGAGACCAAGCACTCGACTTCATCTTGGGTAACGGTAGCACCCTTACCTGATACGCGAATTTGTTGGCTTTTATCATCTTGAATAATCACATTCGTGCGTGTTGCTTCTTTGTGCTGCGTGAACCAGGTACGAACCCCTTCTGCTTTTAGTAAATCTTCAATTTCTTCACCGCTGCGCCCACCAATAAAGCCCATCGCTACTGTTTCGTGCCCTAAGCGTGCGGCGACACGGCTTACATTAATGCCGTTGCCACCTGCTGCGCGAATCACATCGTGAGCGCGAATTTTGTCATCTATTTTTATTTCTGGAACGCGGTAGGTGAGATCGAGTGCTGGGTTGGGTGTAACAGTGTGAATCATGGGCTAAAGCATACCGTGAAACGGGACGCTGGCTTGCGGGAAAAAGACGGACAGGGATGAGGAGTGAGAAAAAGCTTTTACACATTCCCCATTCCTCCTTATTCATTCCTGCTTTCACGCTTTGCTCAAGTTTGCAAATTTAAGCGATAAACGCTTTGCCCCCGCTTCCTTAAAAATCACGGTAATTTCTGCGTTGCTTCCTTCACCGCTAACTCCTACAACGGTGCCTTCACCAAAACGTGGGTGCTTGACTTTTTCGCCACCGTGATAGCTCGAGCCTTCAGTTTTACCGTTGTTCGAGTTACTTGGTACCACAGGTGGTGTCCAAACGGGGCGTGAATATTTACTGAGACTTTTAACATCCATTTCTTGCCCAAATACGTCAATCTCTTGGAGCAAATCTTTCGGAATATCTTCTAAAAACCTACTCGGCCTAGCAATCTCGGTGCGCCCAAAGGTCATGCGTGATTCGCAGTGAACTAAAAATAAATCTTCTTGTGCCCGTGTAATGCCCACATAAAGTAATCGGCGTTCTTCTTCGATGTCTTGCAGAGAATTAGTCGAGCTGCGGTGTGGGATTAAGTGTTCTTCCATCCCGACTAAAAACACGACAGGAAACTCGAGCCCTTTTGCATTGTGCAAGGTCATGAGTGTAACGGCGTGGTCGTTCACTTCGCCGTCATTCATGGCTTTCACAGCGCGGTCATCTACACTGGCCATGAGGGCGGCTTCGTCTAAAAATTCGGCAATACTGCCTTCGTGCTCTTCTTGCCATTCGTAGACAGCGTTAAGAAGTTCCTCGAAATTCTCGAGCCTTTCCTGTGACTCGAACGAGGCTTCGTCACGCAGCATTTGCATATAACCCGACTGGTCGTAGACAAACTTCAAAAACTCAGCAGCTTTCATACTGTCTGCTGCTTCGCTCAAATCTTTCATAAGGCTTAAAAACTCGGTAATTTTTCTAACGGCAGGTGTGCCTTTGAGAATTTCCTCGGCGTGGCGCAGGGCCTCACTAAAACTAATGCGTTGTTGTGCCGCGCGTTTGACCAGATTTTCTTCGCTCGTTTTACCGACACCACGCTTCGGGCGGTTTAAGATTCTGCGCCAGGCCATATCGTCATTCGCATTTAGCGCAGCACGTGCGTAGCTCAGCATATCTTTCACTTCGCGGCGGTCATAAAAGCCAATACCACCAATAATCTTTGCAGGAATGCTGGCGCGGCGCAGAGCTTCTTCAATGACCCGTGACTGTGAGTTCGTGCGGTAGAGAACCGCGAAATCTTTGTAGTCATATTTTTTAAGAGCTATGAGACGCTCGACTTGCCGTGCCACAAAGTCAGCTTCGGCGCGGTGGTCGGTGGCGCGGTAAATTTTTACTTTGTCACCGTCACCTTTTACTGCGCGGAGGTCTTTCTCGAGCCGTTCGGCATTATGCAAAATGAGTGCATTCGCAATCGCTAGTACGTTGCCTACAGAGCGGTAATTTAGCTCGAGCCTGTAAATATTAGCGTCCTGATAATCGTTTTGAAAATCGAGGATGTTGCGAATGTCTGCTGCACGAAAACTGTAAATGGATTGATCGGGGTCGCCCACAACCATCAGATTTCTATATTTATCTGCTAAGAGTTGTGTGAGCAAATATTGCACGTGATTCGTATCTTGATATTCATCTACGTGAATAAACACAGCGCGTTGTTGTACCTTGTCTAGCACATCAGCGTGCTCTTGAAACAGCTCGACGGTGCGTCCTAAAATGTCATTAAAATCAACCGAATTCGCGCGGCGCAAGCGTGATTCATAGCGGGCATATACGTCTGCAATAATATCTGCAGGTACACCTGCAATCATGTTATTAAACATCATATTGCTAAGGCGTTCGCTGTTTTTGATAAATTCGTTGGGCTTCCAACCACTCGATTTGGCGCGGTCAATCACACTGCGGATGACACGGGGGTTCGTGTCTGCTAAACCATCAATACTTTCCATCACTTCTTTGATGAGGTCAAGTTGGTCGTTGTCATCGTAGATGCCAAAGCCAGGTTCTAAACCGACCTTATTGCCATAGGTTCTTAAAATCCGTAAACAGGCTGAGTGAAACGTGCTGACCCACAAATCTCTGGCGAGTGGGCCAATAAGATGCTGCACACGTTCTTTAAGTTCACCGGCAGCTTTGTTGGTAAACGTAACCGCTAAGATTTGTTGCGGGTAAACGCCGTGTTCTCCCATGAGGTGGGCAATGCGGTGAACCACTGTCTTCGTTTTACCCGATCCTGCTCCTGCAATGACAAGTGCGGGCCCGTCGTAGTGTTGTACGGCTTTACGTTGTTCGTCGTTGAGTGTTTCGAGTAGGTCTGACACAGCCTGACGAGTATAACGTTTTCAGGATTGCTATAGGAAAAAGAAAAGACCCTCGAGCGGGCTCGAGGGTCTTTTCCAAGTTAGTTAATGTCAACCCCAGTTAAGAGCAATTATCAACAATAGCAATACGTCTGGAGACTTTATCCTGATCTGTTCCTGGAAAATCTAAATGAAGGGTCGTATAACCTATGATGCCTACAACGCCAATGGCATTAGGGCTTACCATGTTTTGTTGAGGTGCCATAAGTTTTGGAGCAAGATTTGGTGGGATAGAAACAACAACTTGAACAGGATTACCCAGTTCGCTTGTTGAAAAAGTCTTATCTCCATCAGGTGGAATAGTTTGCGTATCTTGACCTTTTAAGTAAGAACGAGCCGTCAGGAGTGTACCCGTGTAACCAAATTCGTAAATCAAGTCTGTAGACAGATTATTACAAATAACAAATTCGGGTTGATTTGCTTCTCCTGTTTCGCCATTCACCCCTAAGTCAAACGTATGGTTTGTTGAAAAAGATGCTGTTGTGATCGTGAAAGAAGGATCTGAAGGGTCTAGAGGTTCTACCTCAATAACACAACCACTCAAAACAAATGTTAAAGCAAAAGTTGCCAAAACTGGAAAACGTTTCATCATTAGCCTCCTAGTATAGTTTAAGAACTTCTCGAGTACGTCCCATGTGAATGAATCAACCAAACCTTAACGTATGTCAAAACTTGATGGCTTATGCTAAAATGTTCCTGATAAGTTGTAATTTAACTTCTATTCTTGAATAAGATAAACCATGAGTCCTTATATCCAGCGCATCATTGATTATCTAGGTAACCAAGACCCTATTACTGTGCTACAACAAACCCCCAGTAAGCTAGAAGACTTGCTCGAGACCCTGAATTCCGCTGATTTTGACGAAAGTTACGAAGAGGGCAAATGGACGACCCGTGAAATCCTGGCACATATGGCAGACGTGGAACTCATGATGGGTTACCGGTTGCGCCAAGCGGTTGCCGAGACAAACCACACACTGCAAGTGATGGAGCAAGACCTTTGGGCCAAGCGGTACAAGCGACTCGAGCCCTCCCTTGCCGTCGAGACGTTCCGTGCTCTGCGAGGTTGGAACTTAGCACTTTTCTCCACCTTTGGCTTAGAAGATTGGAACAAAGAAGTCGAGCACCCCGAGCGGGGCAAAGAGACGGTAGACTTGATGGTGAGCTTTCTGGCGGGGCATGATTTGAATCACTTACAGCAGTTAGAAAAGATAGGAGGCAGAAGGTAGAAGTTAGAGCCAAGGATTTTTTGCTCTTCCATAAATCCCAACTCCTGATGTCCAAGTCCTGTTTTTATGCCTCAACGTCCCCATGTACCCACGAGTCTCGAGACTGAACGCCTCATCCTCCGCGCACCAGAGCTTAGCGACGTACCGTTTATGTATGGAGCTATAAAAGAATCTATCAAAGAACTTGAGCCTTGGATGCCCTGGGCAACAAAGGATTACACCATTGAAGCCTGCGAAGAGAATCGCAATCGCCAAATACATCACGAAAGAAGATTTTCGGATGTGCTTTTTAGACAAAGCGACAGGACGACTTATAGGGAATAGCGGTTTGCATAGAATTGATTGGGAAACTCCTAAATTTGAAATTGGCTATTGGTGCCGCACGTCTGAAACAGGGAAGGGTTATGTTACAGAAATTGTGCGTGGTCTTGCAAAGCTGTGTTTTGAAAAATTGAATGCAGCTAGAATCGAGATTCGCTGTGATGATTTGAATGTGAAAAGCTATAGCGTAGCAGAGCGGTGTGGGTTTAGTTTAGAAGGTGTTCTAAAAAATGACGAGCGTAACTCCAAAGGTGAGTTGCGTTCAACGAGAATTTACGCGCTTACACAGCCCCAGGGTTTGAAGTAGATTCTTCGCCTGTGGCAAAGCCTGTATGTCTCCTGATACTTAGTGGCTGAAAGCCTAAAACTATTTTTCTTGGGGTACACCTAACTCTACGAGATTTTCTGCTGCATCGTAGTTAGTGTTATCTACTTGTACCCAAGCTAAATCACCCTGCACGTTAACGTGTACGATAATCCCATGTAATCTTTTCATACCGCGCCAACCAGAAGCTGCAACCTGATAGTGATAAAGTCACGAGAAACAAAAAATATGGGCGGTTAAAAACCGCCCATAAAATGATGTTCCAAAATGTTTAATTCAACAATTTGTCACTCTTTGTGGCTTTAGTGGTGGCTTCGAGCTTCTCTTCATCGGGCATGACCATTGCTGCGACCACTTGGTCACCTTCACCAAGGCGCATAATCGTGACACCTTGCGATGAACGCCCATACGAGCTAACTTCTTTCACACGGGTGCGAATCAGTACGCCACCTTCTGAGAGAACGAATAAATCTTCATCACCTAAAACATAATCTAAGTTAACTAAGCTACCCGTTTTCTCCGTAACTTTCATAGTGATAACGCCCATGCCACCGCGTCCTTGGATGGGGTATTCCTTGAGCGGTGTGCGCTTGCCAAAACCGCATTCAGACACCGTAAGGAGTTCGGCGGCTTCTTTAGCCTCTTCGGAAATGACTGCCATGCCCACCACATGGTCGCCCTCGCGGAGTTTAATGCCAATAACCCCTTGCGTGGCGCGACCTGTATCACGGACTTGCGCTTCGTCAAAGCGAATAGCTTGTCCGTCTTTTGTAGCCAAGACAATATCGGCTTTGCCGTTAGTGATTTTCACGTCCATGAGTTCATCGCCGTCAATGAGGTTAATGGCAATTAGTCCGGAAGCGTTGATGTTGCCGTATTCCCGAATAGCTGTGCGCTTGCTGATGCCCTGCTTGGTCGAGAAGACAAAATAACCGTCAGTATCGAAGGACTCGAGCGTAATCACGGTTTCTACATTCTCATTCTCGTCGAGTGGCAGGATGTTTCGTAAGTGACTACCTTTAGCCGCGCGGTCTGCTTCGGGGAGGTCGTAGACTTTTTCTCTATACACTTTACCTCTGTCGGTGAAGAACAAGAGATAATCGTGTGTACTACCCACCAAGAGCAATGAGTTGATGTCGTCTTCTTTTTGCTTTTGCGCTGTAGCACCACGACCACCACGTGATTGCGAGCGGTAACTCGTGAGCGGTGTACGTTTAATGTAGCCACCCCGTGTGAGCGTGACGACCATATTTTCTTCGGCAATAAGGTCTTCTTTGCTGATGTCATCGCGGAGGTCGGTAATTTGCGTGCGGCGTTCGTCACCAAACTCTTTTTTGACATTGCGAAGTTCTTGTTTAATTTCTTTCCAAAGCAAGTCTTTGTCCCCAAGAATGGCGGTGAGTCTACCAATTTCTTCTTGGACTTGGCGGTATTCCTCGAGCAGCTTCTCTCTTTCCAAGCCAGTAAGACGCTGCAAGCGCATATCGAGGACAGCCTGCGCTTGAATCTCGGACATATTAAAGCTAGCCATCAAGCCTTCGCGTGCTTCAGGGCCGTCTTTAGAGGCGCGGATAAGTTTAATCACTGCGTCTAGGTTGTCTAAGGCGATGAGGTAACCTTCTAAAACATGCGCACGCTCTTTTGCTTTGCGGAGTTCAAACTCGGTGCGACGGGTCATCACTTCTTCGCGGTGGTCTAAGTAATACTTCATTGTCTCTTTGAGAGACAAAATGCGCGGTGAGCGGTCAACAATGACAACGTTATTCACGCTAAACGTTGTTTGCAAAGACGTGTGTTTATAAAGCTGATTGATTACGAGGTCAGGAATTGCCCCGCGTTTAAGTTCAAACACAAGGCGCATACCTTGGCGGTCTGATTCATCGCGGTAGGTCGAGATGTTTTCAATCTTACCTTCGCGGATAAGGGCAGCAGCGTTTTTGATGAGGGATTCTTTGTTGACTTGGTAAGGGATTTCATTGATAACAATGGAGGTGCGGTTGTTGCGTTCTTCGACGCGCATTTTAGCGCGAACACGAATCGTGCCACGACCTGTTTCAAAGGCTTGTTTGATGCCGTCACGCCCGATGATGGCACCGGTGGGGAAGTCTGGGCCTTGAACGTACTTCATGAGTTTCTCGAGCGTAATGTCGGGCTCGTCAATCATGGCAATGAGGCCATCAATAATCTCGCTAAGGTTGTGGGGCGCAGCGTTCGTTGCCATCCCTACGGCAATCCCTGCGGCACCGTTTACCAAAAAATTTGGAATGGCAGAAGGCAATACTTCAGGTTGTGAAGAAGTGTCATCATAGTTGGGGTACATATTGACGGTTTCTTTGTCAATGTCTTGGAGCATGTACTCACCAATTGCAGACATACGTGCCTCGGTATAACGTTGTGCAGCAGGCGGGTCACCATCTACCGAGCCAAAGTTTCCTTGACCGTGTACGAGCGGGTAGCGCAAGTTCCAGGGTTGAGCGAGCCGTGCCATTGCGTCGTAGATAGCCATATCACCGTGGGGGTGGTATTTTTTCATGGTTTCACCAACCACCGCCGCCGACTTCACGTGTTTGCGGTTGCTGGCAAGCCCCATTTCATTCATGGCGTAAAGGATGCGGCGTTGCACAGGTTTAAGACCATCACGCACATCAGGCAGGGCGCGGTCAACGATGACCGACATGGCATAAGTAATAAAACTATTTTTAACCTCTTGTGTAATCGAAACTGGAACGACTGTACCTTCGTTCATTTTCCTCCCTACGGGTGTAGTGTGCTGTTTACAAAGCTGCAACAACAGGTCACACCTTTCTCTTAGAGCCAGCAAGTAACACGGAAAACAATTATAGAATATAGATTTTGTTTGACGGTTACGCGCCCTAAAACACCAAAGCGTACCATGTTTTTATGCTTTTGGGAAGCCTAAGAGACATTCAAAAGTGCAATCTGTGCTTAGATTTTTGAAAGTTTTTGCCTGGCACGAAATTGGGGTAACAAGAGCTGAGTCATTTGCCTTTCAGAGCAGCTAAAAAAGGTTGTCCTTGCAAGGCTCGAGTCTGCTTTGTTCGCCCTGAACCCCGCCTTGGCTTCACCTTGCAGCAAAGTTCACTGCCTGCTAAACTTTGTAGTTGTGAACGGCAGTATTTGCTGAGTACTGCCGTTGTTCATGCCGAAGTGGCGGAATTGGTAGACGCGCTAGATTCAGGTTCTAGTGACCGCAAGGTTGTATGGGTTCAAGTCCCTTCTTCGGCACCAGCAAAAAGTCCCCGCAATGGTTGCGGGGACTTTACTTTGTGAGACTCGAGCTTATAGCCCAAGAATTGTTACAAGGTCATCAGGTTTATAAACATTCAAGCTGGCTTTACTAAAGTCTTTAGGGTTGCGGGTGACAACACAATCAACACCTGCTTTTATACCCGCTTCATGCAGTACAGCATCTTCATAATCTTTGAAATTGCTACTTAATGCGGTTTGTAAAGCACTGTGATTTACGGGTGCTACGCCAAAAACTTTCAGCAACTTGTCTACAGCTTTGTTAGCATCACGACTCGAGCTTGCCTTTGTGTAAAGATAAAAAACAGTTGTGACGGTTGTTGCACCCAGGTAGCCTGAAATCTGTGATAGTTCAGCAGCAGCCATAAGTTTAGTTGCTGCAACATCATAAGGTTGACGCTGAAGTAGTACGTCTAAAATAACGTTGGTATCAAACAAAACTTTCAAAGGTGTTTGTCCTCGAGGTACTTCTGATAATCTTTTTCGTCTATCTTTTTACCTTTAAGGCTGCCTTGGAGTGATTTGGTAATGGGTGGCAAATCAGTAGCGGGTTTAGGGTCTGACTCGAGGGCCACAAAGTAATCAGCAACCATGCGCGAGACGGATTTACCCCTTGCCTTGGCTAGCTTTTTTGCCTTGCGGATGAGTTTATCCTCGAGGCGGAGGGTGAGCTTGGTTTCCATGACGTACAGTTTAGCATAGGTTATACGTCAGGAAAGTGTAGATCGAGCGTTTATTTGGATGGAGGCTCGAGCCACTTCTTATAATTTTTAGTCTACCCAGTTGATAACTTTTAATCCAGAAATTTGCCTAAAGTGCTGCAAATTGCGAGTCACCAACGTGGCTCTATTAGCGAGAGTAATACTGGCAATAAGTAAATCGGCATGACCAATCTTTCGGTAGCTATGTCTTAAAGTATCAAACTCCTTGACTGCTCGTTCATCAAAAGGTATTACAAACAATTCTTCTAGCAGAGCTTCAGTACGTTGCAAAAGCTGTTGAGCGCGTAATACTTCGGAACCAGAAGCGGCTTTCAGAAGAAAAGCAATACGCCCACGTAGCATTTCTGCTTTGGTAATGATGGTTGTAGTGACCAAAGGGTCATTGAGGGTTTGCAGATTGGCAATGACCCGAGGATGACCCGCGTATAGGTGAGTTAGTGTATCTGTATCGAGAAGGTACATTAACTCACTTCAGAGCGTTGTCGTGCTGTGTAGATTTCAGCGCGTAATGTGGTCAAGGTCTCGTCGTCTGCAAAAACGCCTGCCTGTTGTAGCAAAATTGAGCGAGTGTTTTTTGTTTTCAACCAGTCGTCAATCGCTGTCTTCAGAAAACGCCAGGAGTTGTCTACCTGTCTACCAGGAAGATGACCTTGCATGGCTTCTCTCGTCACCAGCTCTTGGGGTAAGCGTAAATAAGCGGCTGCTTCCTCGAGGGTTAGCACGTCAGGGAGTACGGTGCTTTGGCTCATGGGTAGAGTTTAGCATGGCTCGAGGCTGGAGAAACTAAAAAGATTCGAGTCTCAATTTTCATTTATCAGTATTTCTTGAATTTTAAGATAAATATTTCCGGTTTGTGCGGCAGCACGACGTTTTCTGTATAGAACTTGTACCAAGTCAACTCGCCTCTCTAAAACAGCCATTAGATCAGCACCATCCATCAAAAACATGACTCTTTTGCCAGATGAGTGTGCAGTAACACCGTCCTCCGAAAAACCGTTGATTGACAAATATAGACCCAATGTGTTGTCTAATTTTCGACTTAACTTGCCTGCTAAAGAATCTAGGTCGGAAGCTCGTACTAGGTCTTTTTGCCATTTTGCCTCGAGAAGATAATCAATATTTTCAAAAGTGAATGCTCCATCAATTTGCTCTCCCGCGATTTTGAATGAAGCTCGCGGGTCAAGATCAAACACATCAAACAAAGTTCTCAAGATTTTCTCGAGTTGATAGCCTCGCCCCTGAAAATCTTGAGATTTTATCAGCGTCATGTAATCAGAAGTTAGTTGTTCCAAAGTTTTATTGACAAGATTATATTTTTCTTGCTGTTCAAGAAATGCTAGTTGCCTTTTCTGTGCCTCTTTCTTCTCTTGAAGTATGTGTTCTAAACCTTCAATTTGCTTTTTGAGATTTCTAACCGACTCTTTAGCCTTGTTCACTTTGCTTTGTCCATCTTCAAGTTTGGCTAAATGACCAAAATTTTCTATTTTCGCAACCTCTATCATCAAATGAATAAGTAAATCTTGATATTTATCCTCACGAGTGGTTAGCATTTCAACTAATTGCGATACTACAATCCGTTTGTATTCAGTCCAATCTAACTGATTGAGAACTGATGAATCACCAACGCAAATTTTCAGAAAACTCTTTAGGTCATTCTTATACCAGTAGACATCTATAAGAGCTTCCTTCAATGCGATTAAAGCAGAAGCAGAAATCTTTTTCGTTGTGATTTTTGTTGCCATATTCAGTTTTTACCTAAACATTTGCTTTCTTCATTGCCTCGAGCATCGCCGCTCCCATATCCGTTGGCGTTGGTGCAACAATCACCCCAGCATCATTGAGTGCAGCCATCTTCGCCGCCGCCGTGCCTTTACCGCCAGACACGATTGCGCCAGCGTGACCCATGCGCCGCCCTGGAGGTGCAGAGGTTCCCGCGATAAACCCAGCGACAGGTTTTTTCATGTTGGCTTTTATCCAGGCAGCCGCGTCTTCCTCGGCGGTGCCACCGATTTCACCAATCATAATCACGCCGTGAGTACCTGGGTCGTCGTTAAACATTTTCAAAACGTCAACAAAATTCGTGCCGTTCACAGGGTCACCACCAATACCAACGGCGGTGGTTTGTCCTAAACCATTTTGGGTGAGTTGATACACAGCTTCATACGTCAGCGTTCCACTTCTACTCACCACACCAATTTTTCCAGCCTTGTGAATATAGCCAGGCATAATCCCAATGCGGCATTCGTGTGGTGTAATTACGCCTGGGCAGTTTGGCCCAATCAGGCGTGTCTTTTTGCCTTCCATGTAGCTTTTAACGCGCACCATGTCTTGAATGGGAATGCCCTCAGTAATCGTGATGACAAGCGGCAACTCTGCTTCGGCGGCTTCCATGATTGCGTCAGCAGCAAAAGCGGGTGGCACGAATACGACAGAGGCATTTGCACCTGTCGCTTTTACAGCTTCGCGCACGGTGGCGAAAATAGGCACATCAACTTTATATTTGTCGGGTCTGCCTGGCACACCGCTATGGTCAGTTTCACCTTCAAAGGTTTCGGTCTGTCCGGCGCGACTGGGGTGAACTGCGCCGACGACATTCGTGCCGTAGGCAACTGAGCGGTCAGCGTGAAAACGTCCAAAATTGCCGATGCCCTGAACGATTAACTTTGTGTTTTTATTGACTAAAATACTCATTGGGTCTCCTGTTATGAATTCGTTACAAATAAATACTCGTAGCTTCGCTGCACTTCGTAGTCATTGCGAGCCGCCGTATGTGGTGAGTAAAAAATAGACTCAGTTGGCATTGTTGAATCCGCGAAGCAATCTCCTTGCTCTGAATTGATAGTGCGGCGGTCTTGAAAACTTTTGTGGAAATCTCTTTACTTTTGAGAAGTGAAGGGAGATTGCCGCGTCGCTCGTTTCCTTCTGGTAAAGCTATAAACTGATTGGGCTTTAAGTAACCACTAAGACGCTTCTCGCAATGACGAAAGTGGGAGAAGATGGGCTTGTTTGCAATCTTAAAAATCCTTTGTGTCTTTGTGTCTTTGTGGTTCATACTTTTTATTTTGCCAGGGAGACGATTTTTTGTGCGCCGTCTTTCATGTCGTTAGCTGGGATAACACCGAGACCTGAATCACTTAGTATCTTTTTGCCGAGTTCGACGTTGGTGCCCTCGAGCCTCACCACCAGTGGAACCTTGAGCCCCACTTCTTTCACAGCTTCGACCACGCCGTTCGCAATCGTGTCACACTTCATGATGCCGCCAAAGATGTTGACAAAAATGCCTTTGACATTTGGGTCTTGGGTGATGAGCTTAAAGGCAGCCGTGACTTTTTCTGTCGTGGCACCGCCGCCGACATCTAAAAAGTTTGCGGGTTCACCACCGACGTGTTTGATGATGTCCATTGTAGACATAGCCAGACCTGCGCCGTTGACCAAGCAGCCAATGTTGCCCTCGAGCTTGATAAATGACAAGTCATATTTGCTTGCTTCAATCTCGGCGGGGTCTTCTTCAGAGAGGTCACGCAAGTTAGCAAAATCTGGATGACGGAAAAGCGCGTTGTTATCAAAGCTCATTTTGCCGTCTAAGGCCATCACTTGGCCTTGTTTGGTTACAACGAGCGGGTTGATTTCTACCATGTCCGTGTCTAATTCAACGGCAGTCTGCGCGATGGCTTTCATAAATTTTACGCCGCTCTTAAATGCGTCACCGCTTAAACCTAAACCCAGTGCCAGGCGGTTTGCCTGAAAGTCTGCCAGACCGATGCCTGGGTCGAGGGTTTCGCGCATGATTTTTTCGGGCGTGTGTTCTGCGACTTCTTCGATGTTCATGCCGCCTTCGGTGGAGGCGATAATCATGTTGCGGCCTGTGGAGCGGTCAAGCACAATGGAAAAATAAAGTTCTCTGGCGATGTCTATGCCTTGCTCGAGATAAAGCCTGTTCACCTGCTTACCCGCTTCACCCGTTTGGATCGTGACCAAGGTAGAGCCGAGCATTGCCTTAGCGAATTCGCGCACTTTGTCTTCAGCAGCTTTGGGGCCGCCTTTGAGACCATCAAGCACCACGTTTACACCCGAGACATCGGGGTGTTCCTTGAAACGGCCTTTACCGCGTCCGCCAGCTTGAATCTGAGACTTTACGACGACAACATGATTGCCACTTTGCTCCATGAGTGGGCGCACAGCAGCGACGGCTTCGTCCACACTCGTCACGACGCGACCGAGGGGAACAGAAACACCCCGTGCCTTCATCAGTTCTTTGGCTTGGTATTCGTGAATATTCAAGGGAAACCTCCGTTTGGTTCAGGCGTAGTTTAACTTGAGAGGAGGTGGAGTGTGGGTAGTAAGTAGTGGGAGGTTGATTATTCTCACACCCCACGCCCTTATGAAATTCCTCACTTCTCCCTCCTGTCTTCTGCCTTCTCCCTCCTGAATGTGTAACTTTTAATGACAAAGCGCCCCATAACCTTTTAACCTAGGGCGTGATCAGAACAGCAATTTTAGCCGTGAACGATAGAGGAGCTACCGCCGAGCGCGTTGTCAGCACCGTTGAAAAGATGCGTGTCTTGCTGATGCAAGGGCCATTCCAAGAGGTAGACTTCCAAGTTGTCCCTGACGAGCAGTCCCTCATTCGCTCGAGGCTCCGCATTCTCTCTGAACGCCCAGATGTTGACCTAGTACTCACGACGGGTGGCACAGGGCTTTCGTTCAAAGAACGCACGCCCGAAGCAACCAAAGAAGTCATCGAGCGCGACATTCCAGGTATTCCCGAAATGATTCGCCTTGCTGGCTTTGGAAACAGCTATAAAGCCGCCATGTTCCGCGGCGTTTGTGGCATTCGTAGAAAATGCCTCATCGTAAATTTACCCGGTGGTCCAAAGGGCGTAGAAGATACACTCAAAGCTATTTATGAAGTTTTGCAGGATATGGTGGCGCGTGTGCAAGGTGAGGAAATACCAGTTTAGAGAGGAATGAGTAATGAGGGATGGGAAAAAACTATAGTACCCATTCCTCATTCCTTTTATGCTGGTGTTAGCTCGAGCACTTTATTCGCCGCTACCGTTGGAATCCCGAACGCTTTCCCAACACCTTCGTAGGTCAAATTGCCCTTGTGAGTGTTAAGTCCTTTGAGGAGTGCAGCATCTTCTTTTAGAGCTTCGGTGTGTTTATCGGCAAGCTTCAGTGCATAAGTCAGGGTTTGATTGCTGAGGGCCGTCGTACTAGTATTCGGTACAGCTCCGGGCATATTCGCAACCGCGTAGTGAACCACGCCGTCTACAACATAGGTGGGTTCGTCGTGGGTGGTTGGCTTAATGGTTTCGATACAGCCGCCTTGGTCAACCGCAACGTCTACAATCACTGCGCCAGGTTTCATGGTAACAAGCATGTCTTTCGTGACGAGGTGCGGAGCTTTGGCACCAGGAATAAGCACGGCACCAATAAGTAGGTCAGCGCGTTTAATCATTTCAGCGATGTTACCCGCGTTGCTGGCTAAGGTTTGCACACGCCCGTTAAAGACATCATCGAGATATTGAAGCCGCGCATGGTTAATTTCGAGAATGGTTACCTTGGCACCAAGTCCCAGCGCAATCTTAGCCGCGTTGATGCCCACGACCCCGCCACCTAAAATTATGATCTCACCAGCTTGTACACCAGGTACACCCCCAAGTAGCACGCCGCGTCCGCCAAGAAAACGCTCTAAGTGATAGGCACCCACCTGCGGAGCCATACGCCCAGCGACTTCGCTCATCGGGGTAAGCAGGGGTAAAGCCCCATTAGGAAGTTGCACAGTTTCATAAGCAATCGCCGTTGTGCCAGCTTTGAGAAGGGCATCGGTGAGGAGGCGATCTGCGGCCAAGTGCAGGTAAGTAAAAAGTAACAAGTCATCCCGCAAAAAGCCGTACTCTTGTTTAACAGGTTCCTTTACTTTTAAGACCATCGGTTGCGCCCAAGCGTCTTTGGCACTTTCAACAATGGTTGCACCTTGGGCCACGTATTCATCATCGGTAAAACTGCTGCCTAAACCTGCACCCGTTTCAACAAAAACGTTATGACCCGCACTCGAGAGGGCCTTCACCACGCCAGGGGTAGCTGAGACGCGGTACTCGTGTTTTTTGACTTCCTTAGGAATGCCAATATTCATAGTTTTCAGCTCCTTATGCACTGCTTAGTGTAGCGCACCTTGAAGGAGTTAGCTGCAACAAATGTTGCTTATTGCAGGTTAGTAGAAACGGGTGATGGTCGGAGGTCAAGCTCGTATGTTTCGGCTTCTAAGCTGTCAGGAGATAAGGATTGTAAAACAGATGGGTAGTGTCCAGAGCTTTCTGTAGGAGTGTTGTCAACAAAATAGTAACTTGAGAGTTCCCAGTCACGTCCTGCAAAAGAAAACCTTGCAAGCACGACAGCTCCTTCACTAGTTTGTGTATAGATTCGTCCGTTATCTGCATTGCCATATCCTTCAATCGAAACAGGTGAACCTGCTCCAATTTGCACTTGTCCTTGAAAAGTGTAGCCAGAGCATTGATTTTCTGCACTGGGGTTTTGGCAAGTAGCAACTAAGTTTATTAATTGAAATGGTACGTTTGTGTTATCTGAAAATGTGGCAAGTGTGCCAGGCCAATTACCACGTAAAACACTTGGATGGGTGTTGAAATCCAATTAGAGTATTGACGGGGGGACTAACTGTTTCCTCGGTATCACTACAAGCAGCAAGAATTAGGTACAAGGCTCCAATGACCCAGTGAAGATACAGTTTCACTCCATTAGCTTATCCCCTTCTCATATGTCCCCATTCCTGATTCCTCACAATATGTACTTTGTAAGTTATATTTGCGTAAGTTATATTTGCCAAACGCGCAAGAGGTTCATTTTCCCATTGTCATTTTCGACAACGGCAACAAGTTGCTTATTATTTAATAGCCCGACCCGCCCAGTAAAGGTCGGTGATAAACGCTGACCCTGGCGGATTCTTTGGGCTTCACTGTCCCCCAGTTGCACCAGTGGATAGGGCAGAGCGTCTATCATGTTTATGCCAGAAGTGTTCGGAATATCCTCGAGTCCCACTGCTTGTTCCAGTCCACTTCGCCCTGCCCTCGTCCTAACCAAACCACTTAAATGTGCCGGAACGTTCAGGGCCTCACCGAGATCTCGAGCAAACGCACGAATGTACGTTCCTGCTCTTACAGTCACATAAAACAACGCGGTTGGATTGTCTTGTAAAAGTGGAGGTAAGGTAAACGTAATACCTTTATCTTTTGCGCTCCAAGTTCCTTCAGGTGTTAAGCCAAACGTTGTTGATAGGTTGTTACGGCTTGGTTGGAACTCGAGCAACTCAATGGTGTGATAGCCAGCAGGGCGTGGGGGTAACTTGAGTGCCTCACCTTTACGAGCAGCTTCGTAGCTTTTTACACCTTGCTGTTTGATAGCAGAATATTGCGGGGGTAACTGTTCGGTTAGCTCTAAAAATTTTGGTAATGCATTTTGAATCATTTCTTCTGTGAGATGCGAAGCGTCTGCTGTTGCGCTGACGGGCCCTTCAGCGTCGAGCGTTGGTGTGTTAACACCAAACGTTACCCACACTAAATAATGCTTATCCGATTCGGTTAAAAAAGGGGAGAGCTTCGTAGCTTCTTCGGTTAAAATGACAAGAACGCCTGTAGCGAGAGGGTCAAGTGTTCCCGCATGACCGACGGCTCTTGTTTTAAGGAGTCTGCGCGTTTTGGCAACAACATCGTGTGAGGTAAAACCGAGAGGTTTGTTAACAATGTATACAGGCATCTATCTGATTGTACACTGCTACTCTTTCACTGCGCCTGAGGTTAAACCCTTGATATAAATACGTCATTATCTGGTGTACAGATTTCAGCGTGGTAATTGGTGTGGCTGAACTAAACTAATGACTTCTTAAATGAATGACTTGACGGTTTAGATAGCTAGATGTTCACGCAGGAGCTTTGCTTCAGATGAACCCAAAAGAAAGCTTTTTGTTATTTTTATAGTTATTTTCTATGGATGCTCGAGGGGTTTTTCATGCGCCTAGCTTTGATACTACTCTTTTTTATGCCTGTTGCTTTGGCACAAACGTCGCAAACAACGTACGGGCGACCTTCGGTGTTAGCTTTATTCCTCTTGGTGTGTCGCTTGGTGCGGTTGCTACAACAAAAGATGAGGTTGGACACATCTACACAGCTGCGCTTAGTTATAATTCTTTGTTCGTCAGTCATTTAGGCGCACAACTTTTACTGCATTATGACGATAAACCTGAAGATGCTACCGCTCTAAATTGGGCCTTGCAGCTTGGCACCTGGGAATATGACCCGCACTTACTCGACACCACAGAAACAGCTCTCGGTTTGCAAGGTGAACTATCTGCAAAGCTCGAGCTAGCCGACTGGGGCGTGCGCTTAAATTCCCATTTGGGTTTACTCCATTTGCAGTCGTTCCATGCCTTTCAATTTGATGCCAGAGGTAGCGGAATGCTCGTGCAAGAAACTCTAGATGCTTGGGGATACCGCGTCTCGGGCCGTTCGGTAGGTTTGACAACGCTTTGGGGAGCAACTCCAACAGGTGGTATGTTTGCTACTTGGGTGGATGGTTGGTATGCCCGGAGGTTTGGGGATAACACGCTCGAGCTTGCACTTCGCGCGGGTTACAAACCTGTAGAAACTGTGCCGCCCTTGCGAGCAGAGGCTTGGGGGGCGTGTTGAGTGCAGGTTACCGAACGAGCTTGCCAAACATCATGGCAGATGTTTGGTGTGAAGTTGGAGCGTGTGACGCTCGAGCCCAAGGTGCGTATGTTTGTAGAGGATGGTTTTGGTGTTGGTGCAGATGTTGCTGTAAGTACAGATTTAAGTCTAAATGATACGCGCTCGAGGGTCGCTATCAATCTTGGGTATATAAAACAGAGCGTATGGTTTAAGTTTGGTTTCTTAGCCCTGTTTTAATAATGCGAGATCAACTATAGAGAAAGGCTCCATGTCAGAAACGTGGAGCCTTCTGCGTTAAATTTTTTATTTGCTGTTTTAAGATGCCTTGTTACTCGTGACACCTGTTGTTTTATTTGCAGCATCGGTTGCTGCAGGTGTTGGTCTTGTTTGATTTGGATTGACTTTCGGAAGCTTGTTTACTGCTGGTGGTTTGTTCGTTGGCATTGTTTCTGATGCTGGACTCGTTTTCGCTGTTGGATTTGTTTCTGTTGACGGGGTTGTTTTGACGGTTGGTATTGTCTTGACAGTTGGTGTTGTTGGATTTGTTTCCGTTTCTTCTGGTTTACTTGTGGTTGCTGGGGTATTCGTGCCGAGGATGGCCTCGAGCGGCCCTACAATCGCTCTTGGTAATTTCTCTTTGAAATGTTGAAAAACAGCAACAATAACCTGACGAGTTGTCTCGTCTGGAACACCTGTTTTTTGTGCCACAACTTTTACAATTTCATCCATAAGTGCAGTCCTCCCTTGAATACTGCACATTTACCGTATATGTAAAGGGTGTGAGATGATTACACTTCATGTGAGCTCACTCGAGAAAGAACACACAGAAGCTAGCCTAATGATGTGTTTGGGGTATGTATAAAACTAAGAATGTATAGAACTAAGAAAAAGGCTAAAAGTAGAAGAAAACCCTTGTTAGATTTTGGCTTTCTGCTTTTAGCCTTTAGCAATTATCTCAAAACATCTTCTATGTGATTTCAACACAAAACCTACACATTCTAATTTGAAGCTGTTGCTCCTTCAAAAAGATATAGATAATCGCCGTAACCTGCTGCTGCCATTTCGGCTTGCGGGATAAATTTCATAGAGGCAGAGTTCATGCAGTAGCGTAGACCGGTGGGTTCTGGACCATCGTTAAAGACGTGACCCAAGTGCGAGTCTGCATAACGGCTTCTAACTTCGGTGCGAACGCTAAAGAGTGAGCGGTCTTCTTTTAGCACGATCGTGTCAGGATCAAGAGGTCGCCAGAAACTTGGCCAGCCTGTACCCGAATCAAACTTGTGTGTCGAACTAAAGAGTGGTTCACCCGAAACGATGTCCACATAGATACCTGCTTCTTTGTTCGTATCATATTCGTTATTGAACGGACGCTCTGTGCCTTCGTGTTGGGTTACGTCATACTGCACGGGTGTGAGTAGTTGTTTTAATACATCATCGCTTGGTTTCTCGAAGGTTTGCCAAGGGTACGCGCCACCATTGACTAAATTTTCTAGGAGTTGATAAACCGTGGTGTCACCTTTCCAATTCGCTTCTATAAAATCATTGCGTCCAGATGCTCCTCTATAAAAGTCATACCGTAACGAACTCCTTTTGTGATAGTTCTGATGATAGTCTTCAGCAATGTAAAACTCACCGAGGGGTTGAATGAGTGTGGCAATGGGTTTAGCAAATTTTCCTGAAGCCTCGAGTGCAGCTTTGGCACCTTCACCTAGACGTTGCTCGGTTTCGTCTTCATAAAAAATCGCGGAGACATATTGCGGTCCTCTATCTACAAAGGAACCTTCTGCATCGGTGGGGTCGTGCATACGCCAGAAGGCATCGAGCAATTGTTGATAGCTAACAACGCTTGGATCATAATGCACTTTAACGACTTCGATATGACCGGTGGAGCCAGAAGAGACTTGCTCGTACGTTGGATTTTCTACCGTGCCACCAGCATATCCAGAAACGGCATCGTTCACGCCGAGCATTTTTTCAAAGTCGGCTTCAGTACACCAGAAACAGCCACCCGCAAACACGGCGGTCTCGAGTTCAGTTTCACTGCCAGCATGCTGTGATAAAACACGCGGCAGCGTTAGTGAGAATCCTGCGACTAAACCTAAAGTGAGGAAATAGAACCCGGGGTTTTTGAGCAAACGGATCAACATAAGAAAGTCTCCTTAAAACTATTGTACGAGAGGCACCTTTGACAGATAGACGTGGCTTATACAGAGTGGCCTATACCTAAAGACCATCTCTACTCTTATAGTATGCAGCTAGGTCTTCACAAATCCGTCACGCTAAAAAGTTAGGACAAAAAAGCGGACTTTGGTAGAGCCAAAGTCCGCTGCAATAAGGCTGTTTAGTTCAACGCTGTGTAATTTCAAAACGGACTGAGACGGTGGCGGTGACCTCGAGTTGCCCTGCTGGAATAGATGCTGCTGAAGCTTCAAGGGTGGCATCTCGAGCATAAGGCAAAGGCGAAGGAACGCTTGCGGAAACATCCGTAATCATCACGATGTCACCGAGTGTTACGCCCCCAAGTTCGGCGAGTTGCTGAGCTTTTTGCTGGGCATTTTGCATAGCAAGATTGCGAGCTTCTCCCTCGAGGATTGCCGAGTTTGACAGAGTGTATTGTACATTATTCACGACATTCGCCCCTGACGCAATGCTCTCGGTAATGAGCTGTCCCACTTTGCGGATGTCGCGTAGGGTTATGCTCATCACGTTTTGCACGTGATACACGGCTTCGCCTGTCGTGCCATCAGGGTTATAAGGTGTTTCGCGGAAGGTGTTGAAGTAGGAAGTGCGAACATCTTTGCTCTCGATGCCTAGCTTTGTGAAAGTTTCGAGCAACGCTTTCGCTACTTCGTCCGTTTTGCTGCTTGCTACCGCAACATCTTTGTCTACACTATCTACACCAAGGTCAACAACGGCCATATCGGGTTCGCCGTAGGTCGTACCTGTGCCTGTTACGGTAATGCCTGCCTGATCCATTTGTGCCAGTCCTAAGGTCAAGAAACTTAAAAGGGATATCGGTAAATTTTTTTTCATCATAATCTCCTTGGAACGAATATAGTTTTGCTCTAAATGTTATTTGCTCTACGTGTCACTGTAATCGCTGGACACTAGCCAGAAGATGAAGTTATGTTTATCCAATATTTACCCAATTTTCTCGGTATATACCGAGAAAATTTTACCGAGAATCTTCCTGGACCCCAAATCCTGAATCCTGTATCCTACTTCCCCTTAAACTCTGCTGTGCGCTTTTCCAAAAACGCTGCCGTGCCTTCTTTCATATCTTCTGTCATTGTGACCATGCCAAAGAGGTCGGCTTCGATTTCTAAACCTTGATTTAGCGTTACGTCGAGTCCTCGAGTGACAGCTTCTTTTGCAAGACCCAGTGCAACAGGTGCATTCTTGAGTGTTTGTAGCGCGACTTCTTTTGCGCTTGCAAGTGCATCATCGGACACGCGGTTGACTAAACCAAGTTGCAAGGCTTCGTCTGCATGCACGTGTCTACCTGTAAGAATTAAATCGAGTGCGCGGCCTTGACCAATGAGTCTTGGAAGACGCTGCGTGCCACCGTAACCAGGAAGAAGCCCAAGCCCAACTTCGGGAAGTCCGAGGCGCGCTGTTTTACTTGCTACGCGCAAGTCACAAGCAAGAGCTAGCTCGAGCCCACCGCCAAGTGCAAAGCCGTTCACTGCTGCAATTGTCGGAAAGGGGAGAGCGGCAATGGCACTCATCAGTTCTTGCCCAGCGAGGGCAGCTTCGCGGCTGGAAAAAATATCTGAGAGTCTTTGTAAATTACTAATATCTGCACCTGCAATAAAGGCTCGTCCTGCCCCTGTAATAATCAGTGCGCGAACGTTGTAATCTGCTTCAGCTAAACCCACCGCCGCAGAGAGTTCAAAAAGTAAATCGGCATTAAGTGCATTGAGTGCGTCAGGTCTATCCACCGTGATAATAGCGATATTGCCATCAATATCGTAATGCAAGTACTGAAATTCATCTGCGATGGAATTATCAAAGATGTCTTCTGGTAATTCTTTATCTGAGTCGTTCATATCTCTCCCTTGAAACTAAAACAACATCCCAAACCCTGCACTCTCTAACTTCACCTTAGCGAAGTTTCAATCCTGCCTCGAGCGCGGTCTTTGCCATGTTATCAATCCCGTGCTTCATCATGCTGGCTTCCACGAACTGCGGGTCACCAATATAGTTAGACGCAACTAAGGCACAACCCGTCTCGACCTTACGAAGCTTGCCAAGTAGAAAGAGGGCAGAAGCTTCCATTTCGACACTAAGGACACCAATGTCTTCGTATTGTTGTACGTGTTCTGGCTTCGTTGCGTAAAAAGCGTCTTCGGTGTTAATAAGACCAACGTGATGCACTAGAGATTGACTTTCGGCGGCTTCGACTAAACGCCGCGTTACATTAAAAGAAGCCGTAGGTGCGTAAGGCAAATCTTTCAAGTACATTTTCGTAGTGCCCTCGAGTGGATTCGCGGCCATAGCAATCACGAGTTCGCCGGGTTTGACTGCCTTGCTAATAATCCCTGTCGTACCGATGCGAAGGAGTGTTCTGGCACCAAGTCGAATCATTTCTTCCACCACAATAGCTAGACTCGGGCAACCCATGCCCGTTGTTTGAATGGAGACAGGGTTACCCTCATAGGTGCCTGTGTAACCTAAAAGTTGACGATTGTCATTGTAAAGTTTGGGATTTTCTAAAAATGTTTCTGCGATATATTTTGCGCGGTTGGGGTCGCCAGGTAATAACACGAAGGGGGCGATGTCGCCGGGGTTAGCGTGGATGTGGAGTTGGCTCATGGGTTCTAAGATACCAGGCGGCAGATAACCAGATGGTAGATAAGAAGAAGAGGGAAGATTAAATGTTTCCTGTCTCTTTTTCCCTGTCTCCTTGTCCAAAAAAGAACCCTGAACAATCAATGTTGTTCAGGGTTTTATTCGCAGGGAACGCTGCTACGCTTTTTGTGCGAGTTTCTCGAGCACTAACTGGGACACAGCTTTAAGCGGCTCTTTCACGCCCTCAAAGTTGGAAGCAACCGCCTCGAACAAAGGCACTTTGCCCGAAGGGTCGAGAACTTTTTTAAGCATGTCCATCGGCAGTGCGTCGGGTAGGTCGCGTTTATTGACCTGAATCACAAAAGGAATTTCACCGAGTTTGAGGTTGTACTCGGACATGTTTTCACGGAGGTTACGCAAGGATTCCGCGTTAGCGCGAAGACGGCTGGGACCCGAATCTGCAACAAAGACTACGCCGTCAACGCCACGTAAAATGAGCTTGCGGCTGCTGTTGTAAAAAACCTGTCCAGGCACGGTATAGAGGTGAAAGCGTGTCTTGAAGCCGTTGACCTTACCAAGGTCTAAAGGTAAAAAGTCAAAGAAAAGAGTCCGCTCGTCTTCGGTGGCAAGGCTAACCATCTCACCTTTGGCACCGGCAGGAATGTTTTCGTAAAGCTTTTTGATGTTGGTAGTTTTTCCGGACAAACCGCAACCATAGTAAACGATCTTAAAGTTGATTTCGCGGGCAGCAAAGTTAATCGTACTCATGTATTATTTCTCCGATCCGAAAAGACCATCTAAGAGAGCTTGGGTTGAGTCACGCCAGTTATCATCAAAGGACATAACAGGGGCAGGCTCATGGCTGCCTTCGCTCAGAGCCTGTTGAATAGCTTCAACAGCTTTTTTGCTAAAGAGTTTGACGCGCCCTAAGGCAGACGAGTTATCAAACACCGTAATTAGAATGGCTTTTTCGGCGAGTTCTTGTGCGTAAAGCCCGATATCATCGCCTTGTTGCACCATTTCCCTAAAACCTTGTTCACCAAAGAGTTTGGCGATGGCCAGGTTCGCAGAGTAGTTTGAGGCGACGAGGGTAGCAAGTGAATCGAGTGAGGGCGGTTTGGGTGACCAGAGGGCCCTTTGGTGGGCTAATACAAAGCCTTTTAAGTCAATAATGAGCGCGTAGCGGGCATGACTCTTGCTTAATAAATCGCTCAGCATCGCGTCCACTTTTTCAAAGGTTTCGCCGTAGAGGGCGAGTGACGGTTCTAACATAATAAAGAGTATATATCCTTTCCGTACCCACTTGGCTATGAAACCTTTTACTCTTCCGTCTCGAGACTTGTGTTAGCTGCGGGTTTACTTTCACAAGTTTCTGCGCTATTATTTGCTTTCGGAAGGCTAGAACCTTTAGAAATTCTTAGTAGGAATTCTTAGGTTTTAGCGTTGTTTTGGCGATGTAGCTCAGCTGGCTAGAGCGTACGACTCATAATCGTAAGGTCGAGAGTTCAAGTCTCTCCATCGCTACCAAAAAAAGCCTTTAGAAATTTGCATCTTCATTACTTCTGTACTATGTCTTCTATTAGTGGCAGGAAGTGCTTTCTCAAGGCCTTTTTATTTCACTTCTCAACAACCCCCTCTAAACTTTGTGAGACTTGACCTTGCCAGCCACAGGCTGGACATTCCACCTGACTACTCCCATCCCATTCAACATCACCTATACTCTCACTTACGACAATAAGCTCGTTTACTCTGCCATCAAAAACTACTTCGCAACTCACAAGGGTAGTCGCTAGGATTTTGAGGATCGTACCGCCGCAGCAAGGGCAGAGACGCTTGTGATGACGTTGTAACGGAGAAAGAGAAGCGTTGGTCATTAACATAGCTCTAGCCTAAGGGATAAGGTCTTACAGCACTCTTACGTTTTTATCTCACGATTCTTACAGAGGAAGAGTGTGAAGTTTTTGGCTTTATTCGTCTGAACTACCCCAGCTTTCTGTCTTCTTGCGTTATGCTTAATCATCATCTAGAAAGGTACTACGTGGCGGCGAAAACAGAATTAACCATAGATGGCGAGCAGTTTGTAATCAATAACTGTTTGACCTACGCGGGGCGGAGTTATGAAGGAAAATCCCT
>JBOFGY010000159.1:0-2135 GCA_051649365.1 Trueperaceae bacterium | reverse complement strand
AGATGCCGTTATCGTGTGCAACAACCACGCCGCGCTCGAGCCGTGTGTTCAAGCCGTCTGCTACCCACTGGCATAGCCCAGGCTCCAAATACGTGCCGCACTCTGCGGGTAGGCTTGTGGTGAGTTGGGGCTCGAGCTTGCCTGTTTTCTGGTAAAAAATATCTATCAAACTCTTATATGGGTCTACGCCCAAAATCGCAGGTACATCTGATGACCCGATGTAAAACTGCCTTTGCTTCAATTCATCAAGCGTCATTGAATGTGCCTCCAGTTGTCTCGTCTATCTATTGCTTGAATTGTGGTTCTTGCTACGTCAAACATGTCTGCAACTTCTTGTTGAGATTTGCCATCGCGCCTAAGTTGTTTAATCGTCCTTACTTTGTCATCATCAAGTTTGGCTTTCCAATGGCGCACACCGAAAGCCGACCTTTGTTTGATTACCATGTCTTTCATATTGTCTTCATGTGTTCCAGGGGTGAGGTGATGGGGATTTACGCATCCTGGCACATCACACATGTGCATTAGCTCTAATCCTTTTGGAATATCCCCAAGATGAAGTTCATAACTAAATCTATGTGCGCGAATAAGTTTTTGATTCCAAAAAAGACCGTGACCGTAAACAGTAGTTCCTCCTAACCAAAGCCAACACTCAGTATCAGCCTTTTTATCTACCTTTGCCCAAAAACGCTGCTCCGTTGTAAGTGGGCCTCGTCGCACCTTTCTACACGATTTACAGGTGCCACTAAGACCATCCTTTTTATCTTTGCGTTGGTGGAAACATTCAAAGGAAAAAACTTTCTTACAACGAAAACATTGTTTGAGATTAACTGTTTCGTTGCTCATACTCTTTTTAACCACCCTTCATATCGTTTAAGAAAAAACTCTCTCGCCTCTTCACTGAAAATAAATGTTTCTCCTTTCCCTTGCTCTTGCATGAGTTCTGAGATGCTTACGCCGAAAGTGCTTATGAGGTTTCGGTTTGCTAGGCACTGGGCTTGCTTGGCTAACATGTCCTGTGAGATTGTGCGTTTCTTGGTGCGTGATTTGGTTTTGCGTTTGTTTGGCAGTGTTATGGCTATGCCGAGGGGTTTATCCTCCAAACTTAATTCCATAAAGCTCCAAATCGTCAAAGGGTTTATTTTCATCAAGTGTTGCCATTTGCGGCGAGAGTTCAATTAACTCTGCAAAGTTTAAGTGCTCCGCTATATCAACATCTTTTAAGGTCTGGTTTAGTAGCCAGTGCTTTGCAACGATTTCGGCCAACAACGTGCGTTCTGCGTAAAGACAAAACCCTGTGTGAATGGCAGCCCTCGAGATCATGTCGTTCAGGCAGCTAACGTCAAGGTCATTCACACGCATCACAAGGTTGTAGTGATGCAGCACCTGCACCTCGAGTCGCTTTTGTAAAAGTGCGTTGGATTCTCGCAAAGCATTTATTTGCATTTGTAACGCATCTTCTTTACTGAACATTGGCTCATTCGTTAGCTGGTCTTGCATAATAAACACCGTCCTCTGTAATTTCTTTTTCGATTTCGGCCCTTGCGACTAAATTGCTAAGGGCAAGTTTGGTTTCTTCAAGGGCGTAAGAGAACCAGTAAAGAAGTTCGTCCTCATGCACGTAGCAGCCTTCAGGCTCATCGTCAATTAGCTCGAGCATTGCGTCCTCAATGGCTACTGTGTCGGGTTGGGTGACTTGCTCGAGTTCGGTTTTGAATGTGGCGTTATCTATAGCCATGCCGCAACAAAAAACTATAGTCTTAGCCATCACACACCCTCAAACAAAGACACCTGTTTACTCAGCATCTCTGCCTCTGCCAGATTCTCGAGGCTGGCTTGGTAGTACGAATCTTTTAGTTCACTGCCGATGTATTTTCGGTGCATTTTTAGGGCTTCGTAGCCAGTGGAGCCTAAGCCTGAAAACGGGTCATAAACCACATCGCCTTCGTTGCTCCACAGATGAATGCAACGAGCAATAACATCAAGCTGTAAAGGGCATATGTGCTTCTCTTCTTGCCCTTCCTTTGACTGCTTCACGTTCAGCACATTGGTCTGTTTTATGTCAAACCAAACAGGCGAAGCGTAGCGTTGCCACACTTGGATGCTGTAGTCACGTTGGTCTCGGTATGTCGTCGGTG
>JBOFGY010000158.1:0-10595 GCA_051649365.1 Trueperaceae bacterium | reverse complement strand
ATTACTTTAGAGGGTTTCACAATAAACCTACCTTCGTACTAAAAGTCTCGAGTACCGTGTCCGAGATCGCTTCACCTTGGATTAGCTACGGCAACGATGATTTGATTTGCAGAAATGACAGGACAAGCATTCATCACTCCCTAAAACACCACACGCTCCACGAACCAGACACCACCAGCCATCACAGCAACAAATGTCATGGCTGACGATGCCATTTGCACACTGCGCTTACCAAAGATAAAGCCCAGCAGACTAAACACGAGCAAAGCCAGTGCCGCGACACTTAATTGCCCTAGTTCAATACCCAGGTTGAAGCCCAGGAGTGTCACACCCTGATGTGCGGGACTAATGCCCAGTTCCGCCAGTGCGCTACCCAGTCCTAGCCCGTGAATTAAAGAGCAGCCAAAGACTAAAGCCAGTCGCCCTCGAGGGGGCGTACCTGTGCGTCTTGTCACCCACAAGTCGTAAAGGGCCAAACCGACAATCGTGGCAGCGATGGCGGGTTCCACAATTCTGGAAGGTGCGGTCAAGCCACCGTAAACCACCGCCATCAGACTCAGCGCGTGACCCACCGTAAAGATGCTCAGGGCGGTCAATATTTTCTTCCAGCCCCAGCCTGCCGAGACCACGACCAGCAGGAACAACAGGTGATCCAGTCCACTCAGAACATGCTCCATGCCGTGTTTCAAGAACGAAACAAAGACCATAAATACCGATTCGTACAGTCGCGCCTGCGGATGCTGTGGCGTAAGCATGAGTAGTTGTTCATCCTCGAGGTCTTTGGTGATGGTCAGGCTGAGGGATTGTTCGGACGCACTCGTTCCCCATAAATCTGTCCGAAACGTCAGGGGTTTATTCGCATCTGCCAGAGCGTAGCGACCCAGTACAATTAGTTGATCGGCAGGTTGACCTTCCTCAGAATCCTTTGGCGAAAGCGTAAGTCTTATGCCCTCGAGTGCTCTTGGGCCATCTGCGTCGCTGAGTTGCAAACCTGTCTGAAGTTGTTGGGTAATGCTCGAGACATGCAAACTTAATTCCGCTTCTGAAAGCAAGCCATCTCCGTCGTCATCCACATCCGTCAGAGCAGAGGTAGGCACAGATACCACCAGATAAGCACCATTGCCAGATAGATTTAGAGTTCCTTTCTGCGCGACCATCAGGTGTGCAGAAACTGTAGGCCACAAGGCTAGCCCTGCAATTAGCAGGACTAGCAACGGGCGAGAGAAGTGGGGATAGCGGTTCATGGCTTACTGTCCAGGAGGTGTGCCGCGAGGAGGTGCGCCACCAGGAGGTGGGCCGCCAGGACCAGCAGCAACAGTGACTTCCCCTGTGACGCAACGCTGCAAGAATGGATAGGTGTCTGTAGCGTAGTAATGGTAGATGCCCTCTGGGAACTCTGGTGTGACACCCGTGCGACCATTGCACTCATCCAGATCACCCGAACCTGCCACGTATTCCCAATCCTGATTGAAGGTTCCCATCTCGTAAAGGTCGGTTGAGGGGCGATTTTCGTCTGGTGTGGCTTTGAGCTGGTAACTTCCCGTCATCATCTTGATAGCTGAGGTAGCGTCCATCGCATCGGTGTAGCCGTAGCGGGCATACACAGGGAAGCCATCGGCAGCCCAGCCAACCAGGGTCATAGCCTCACCTTTGTTCAAGTTAGTCACGATGCCTTCTGGCAGACCGTGATAGTGGTACTCGCCCGTAGGTTGAACGTGGGCGTTGTTGTCGTCAACACCAAAATTGAACGAGGTTTGACTGAGTGCTTCAATGTTCCACGCGCCGCCTGTACCCCCACCAAGGCTGCAATCCGTGCCACTGTCATCACACGTTTCTGCTGTGCCAGGGTCAAACTTCACGCCGTTGATTGCGTAAGCTACGGCTCCGCGTGGGCCGCCAAGTTCAGTGGCGGTGTCCGTCTCGACTGGCGTAAGCGTCAGGGTTGCTGAAATGCTCTGTTCTGAGATGGTATTGGGATTGCCAGCGTTTGGAAATGTCCCGACCTCATGGTCAGGGATGCCGTTGCCAGTTAGCAAACGTTCAGTATCAGAGCAGCTCCATTCGGAGGTGCTGGTCTGCTGCACCGAGGCACTGTCGTTGAATACACTTTGACTTAGGTCACACAGCACCCCAGCCGTGCTCGAGCTGTCACCTGTGGTGCCACCATTGTCACCACCATTATCTGTGCCAGTGGAACTATCCTGAGCACCACAACTGGTGACTATCAAAACGATCAAGGTCAGCACCACATAACGGCTAGACCTGCTTAGACTTTGCATAAAAGTTTTACGTTTCATGTTTGTCTCCTTTCAAGGTTTAAGGTTAAGAAATGTTGGCTGGGTTTGTCATCGAGCCATTGGCTAAAGTATTTGGCTAATCGTCATGTGTCATTTGGCTAAAGATTCTAGCCAACGTGCAGATGTAGCTAACATGAGCTTTTGCTAAACTTGAACTGTGGTGAGCTTTTCTCAGCGACTAACCCGCTTTAATCCTGTCTATCAGCGTTACCGCTTTATTGCTTTAGCGATTTACCTGGCAGTGCTCGTGGCTGGCGTGATTGATTGGGCCTATGGTGGCATCGGGGGAGGGTCGCTCATTAGAGCAGCCGAGCAGGTGCGGGGTGCTGTTTTTATGGGCGCAATGGTGCTGCTTATTGGGCTCGAGTTGGCTGGGTTTGGCAAAGCGAGCTTTGAACCCTCGAGTAAACCCAACCTGCTTGCCTTTGCTTTCAGAGCACTGCCCTTTGCCACTATTTTTCTGGTTTCTGATCTAAAGTACATCCGTATTCTTTTTCTGATTCTTGTTTTGTACAGCTACTTGGGCGTTCATCGCTGGGTGAGTTATGCGCTAGCCCTGCTGGGCATCACCATATTACTGAGCTTGAGTATTGCAAATCCTGTGGTTATGGGTATTTTGCCGGCACCGCGTCCAAATGTGCAGCAAGGGCAGGTTCCGCCACGTCCTGAAACCCCTCCACTAAACGTGGGTCAACTCCTTGATAGGAGTATGGGGTCAATCATTGCCTTGTTTTTTACCCTGTTGCTGGCAAGAGCCTTAGCGCAAACGTTACAAGATAAACAAAAACTCGAGGAGCTAAATGGGTCTCTGGAAGCGTCTCATCTTCAGTTGCAGCACTATGCTAATCGCGTCGCTGATTTGGCTACTACCGAAGAACGCAACCGTTTAGCTAGAGATATTCACGACAGTTTAGGGCATCATTTGGCAGCTATAAACATTCAACTCGAGAAAGCCAGTGCCTATAAAGAACGTGACCCGAAACGTTCTCGGGAAGCACTGGGTCATGCCCAGCGCAGTGTGCAAGATGCCTTAAAAGATGTGCGTCAATCGGTAGCCAGCTTACGTGATGATGGGGGAGCATTTTCTTTCGATGACGCTTTAATTACACTTATCCAACGTATGAGGCATAGTGAACTTGACATCAGCTTAAACAAAATAGGTGACCACTCAGGTTATAGCAAGCTAACCCTCATGACCTTGTACCGTGTGATTCAGGAAGGGCTTACCAATGTCCATAAACATGCTGGCGCATCCAAGGTAAACATCACGCTAGATTTTTCAGGACAAAACGCCTTGTTGGAACTAAACGATAATGGTCGTGGCTTTGCTCGAGAAGGGCAGGATTCAGAGCAAGCAACCTTTGGCTTAAAAGGCTTGCAGGAAAGACTGAGTTTGGTCGGGGGTCAACTTCGCATTGCAAGTCAAGTACATCAAGAACAAAATAGTTCAAGTCAAGAACAGGGAACAAAATTACAGGCAACTATCCCCAAAAAGATTCTTCCCTCGAGTGCAAATTATGGCTAATACAAAAATTCGTATTTTGCTCGTTGATGACCAGTACCTCATTCGGGAAGGCATTGCCTCTTTGCTGGAACTCGAGGACGCAGTTGAGGTTGTTGATATGGCAGCCAATGGTAAAGAGGCGGTCAAGAAAGCTCTTGACCTGAAACCCAACATCATCTTGATGGATATTCGTATGCCGGAAATGAATGGCGTAGAAGCAACCGCGCAAATCAAACACGCCTTACCTTCCTGTCAGGTCATTATGCTCACCACCTTTGATGATGAAGAGTTTGTGGTGCAATCACTGCTCGCGGGGGCCTGCGGTTATCTCATGAAAGACATTCCACCCAAAGACCTGGTACAAGCTATCAACCTGGCTCATGCAGGCATTTATCAACTTGCGCCAGAAGTAGCAGGCAAGCTCATTGGTTCTTTACAAAAAAGAGAAACCGTGACTCCGCAAAAACCCGACATTGACCCAGACCTTACCTCGAGGGAACTCGAGGTTCTAAAACTGCTTGCTAAAGGTGCGAGTAATAAAGAAATTGCCAAAGTGTTTAAGGTCAGTGAAGGAACTGTAAAAAATCATGTATCCAACATTTTGATGCGGTTGGGGCTAAGAGACCGCACGCAAGCTGCGGTGTATGCGGTAGAGCATGGCTTGAGTTAGTTGGGGCAGGCCACGATGACAGTGGCAAGAAGCATAAAGCATAGGGCAGTAGATATATTAGGGCATTTGCTAGCGTTATTTGTTATCCTGCCGATAAACAAGACTGCGTAATTTAGTGAAAAGCAGCTAGCAAAAGGCTCATCCGATACTTTTGTGCAACTAAATAGCTATACACAATTAGCTTGAACCAAACTTTGTAAGTTTTGGCAAAAAGTCCTTTGTGGGTTTGGATTTCCGAAAAAAAATAGGTTTAACTTAATTGTGTTGGGGGTACTTAGTAATGGCTACGAGTTGTTAGTCTCCGTCGCCCACTCGAGTTCCGAAATAAACGCCTCCAACCTCCGAGGTGAAGCAACAAACGCCTCAAACGGTGTCATGCCCAGTTCGTCATGCCGCGTCTGATACCACCGGCTGACTTCTTCTAACGTGGTGTTGAGATAACACACCCGCATCAGGTAGTGAAGAAACAAATAGTAGCGCAACGTGTCTGCCAGCCTCATGTGCTCGGGTAAATCAAGATACTCGTTAATCTTTTCTTCGGGCAGGTTAAAGGCTTGCGCCAAGCCTGGTAAGGGATGCGGTCTGGTACTGGAATAAAACTCGGGCTCAACCCTGAACTCCAAAAACATCAAATTGGTGAGCTGTCGGTTCGTGATGGTGTCTTCCAGTGTGTCCGCCATCGCGTAGGATTGTTTAAGCGTCTTCCTGTTACTGCCAGGGCTGGCAGCCGCCCTCGAGCCGATACGTTCACGCTGTTTTGTCTTTGCCATAGGTATCCTTTCTAAGCCGCGCCGCCGTAGATAATCGCGCCTAAAATTGAGCGCACTTCACTCCACTTGCCCCTTTTGAGGTAAGTAACAGGTGTCTCCCAGTTGAGCCCCCAAATCGCAGTGTTAAGCCAGGTCGTCATCGCCGCCTGGTTATCAAAAGCCTCACCAGCCATTTCGAGCATTTCGTGTAAAGCCCCGAGCGTGTGTTCGGGCTCATCGTGATAGATAGCTTTTGGTGATGCTAATATCTCGTCAAGCTCCCCCTTGGTGATGGCCAGAGCCGAGCAAAAAGCCTTGGTGCTGTACTTGCCCGTCTTTGTTTTGAACACGGGCACATCATTGACCCGCTTTAATTTCTGGGGCGTACTGAGGCAAACGTGACCGTCGTAGCGGTAGAAGATGAAGTCCTGGTTGGGTCGGTTGCTGATACTCAGTAATTCAACGATGTCTGGGGGTAGCTCGAGCCTGCTATGTGTTCCCTTACTCGAGGCAAGGAATTCACCGTCCAGCTCGAGGTCATGGAAAAGTTTCCTGAAGTCTCGAGGTCTTTGTGGACGCTTAGCTTTGCTCGCCTTCTTGCGGCGCGTTAGTTTTTTGGCTGCTGGCACGTTCCTCCAAATGTTTGTCTTCTCGGGTATCTATCGTGGTCAGAAAAGTTTTGAAATACTCGAGCACATCGTTGTAGTCTTCGTTCGTCAATGGTGTGCGTTTGCTGGCTTCGTTGAGATGCTCGAGGGTCTGCTCTGGGTTGGTGTTCATGTCCTCCAATCTAGCCCACAGGAGTTATCAGAAGCGTTGGGCGTTCAGGTTTAGGCGTTCAGGGGATGGGTTGTCCGATCACGAAGGTGCGGAACTTGTCGATCCAGAGTTTGGCGTTGACGACATCCACGTAGAGCCTGATGAATTCCATAAAGTCTGGGCTCGAGGTGTGGCTTACGGTGTTTGGGTTCTCCAGGTAGGCGACGAGTTCGTGGAGTTTACGGCGGCGGATGCTTTCGGCGAAGGCGGTTTGTTTGCCGGACACACCAACAATCGGTTGGGGTTGCCAGACGACCTGTCCGTTCGTTAGGGTTGCTATTTTTTGAGACAGACACTTCAGGCATAAGCTCTCTTCAAGTTCTTCCAGGGTGATTTCGATTTTGAAGGGGTCGTCTTGGGCGATAACGAGGTTTTCTGTGTGACCACAGATGAAGGTGACATCAAAGCGGTAGCGTTCGGGCGGGTTTTCCCAGAAGGCTCTATGGTTCTTCTGGATGAGGCGTTGGGCCATGTTGACGACCATGTGCAGCTCGTCGTGTGTTAGGGGATCGAGCAGTTTCTTGATCGTCTGGCGTTGTTCCTGTTTTAGGCGGTCTTGTTCGGTCACCTGTTACCTCCTCCCAGAAGACAAGGTGAAAATATGCTACTTCATAATACAGGACGAATTACGCCCTTCTAGGTTACTTCGCCCTGTGGTCATGATGCAAGCGTGTCAGACGACCTTTATTTTGCCGTGATTCGGATGCGGATAAGAGAAGCACGCAAGCAGCGTGGGTTAACGCAGGAAGAGGTTGTTGACAAATTGGGCATGGATTTACGGCACTACCGGCGGTATGAGGGTAGGGTCACGCCTGATTCTGCGATGTCGTTGAGTACCTTGCGGAAGATTAGTAAGGTGCTACGAGTGCGGATGGGAATTTTAGTTGATGAGCCTAATACAGATGAAGTGAAACGGGTTAAAAATTAAAATTGCGTCCATGCGTACTCAAGGGTGCAACCTGTTAAAATCGGAACACATGAGGTACATAGAATTTCTAAAACCCGAACAAGAAATTGAGTTTGACCAAAAGCTCGAGCGCGAACACCAACGAATCATGCGTAAGATGACGAGCAATTTTGTGATCTTCTGCGTTGTGGCTACCGTCTGGGCTTTGACGATTCTACTCAGCTTTGCAGCAATGTTCTTCTTGCCCCTCGAAGCTAAGTCTGAACGAGACATAGCACAAACAGTATTTGGCATTTCCGTCAGTCTTTATATTGGGTACGTTTTGGGCTCGCCAAGTAGAACGAAGCGCATTACAAAGACCCGCTCTCCCTGAGAAGTCGTTGTGCGTGAGTACGTCGGTGTTTCGGCGAAACCCATTCTATGTTCTCCAAGGTAGCTTTGGTGATTGCTTCTTGATTTTTTTCAACTGCTCGAGTTGCCGCTCTCCTGAAAATTTCTGCAAGCTCACCGATAAGCCCCTCACTCATTGTGTGAAGTTGTTTTGCTAACCCATCTTCACTAAGGCCGGAAGGTTTTCGCAAGGGGATTCGTTCTTCAAATGTAGCTAGCAAACTTTTGAAAACATCGTCGTTTTTCCAGCGTGGCAGGATGGTAGGCGGAAAACTTGTGTTCAGCTCAACCTTGAGGTCTTTACTGCCGAGGAGTTCAGGACTTCCGACCCCGACGATTGGAATTGACAGCTCGAGGCACAAATTGCGTAAGACCCTTAGCATTGCTTGGCGTTCCCGCAGAGTACCACTGAAACAATGATGCAAGTTATCAATAATGAGCATCTTCGTGTGGCACAATTTAAGGACGCGAATTATTTGCGTGTGCAGCTCCGTAATTTTTGCATTTGGATTGTGGGGCACATTAAGTGTTTCCAAGACTTTACTGTAAAGTCTACGCTCACCTGACGCGGGAGGGCTTTCCACAAACAAAACAGGAATGGTTGTGGTGTCATATTCAGGGTCTCGAGTCGTTGGGTAACGTTCACAAAAAGTCCGAATGACAGTCGTCTTGCCGTTAAAGTTGTCACCAATAAGCATAGCCCCGCGAGCTTGATTTGATTCATAAAATGTTCTTAAAAGTTTAAGTATTTCTGTGGCTTTTGGATAGGGAACCGCGAGCGGCTGTTTGATGTATGCAATTCTAGCTTCCTCGGTGTACTCGAGAACGAGGCGGGTTTCAGGTGTTAGATGTGAGTCTGACATGCCTACCAGTCATTTTCCTCGAATGATTTTACCTTGGGGGGGTGAGTGGCCGTATGTTGTGGAGGCGTGTCACCAGGCGTAGGGGAGACTGCTGGCTGCGGCATAAGTTCAGATAGCATTTTGCGCTCCAAGTTCCTCCGGGGCTTTTTCATTTTTGTCTTATGGGCAGCATTGGCTTCGAGCCCACGAAGTATCTCTGTGGCCTTAACTAGCAAGTCTTCGTCAATTTTTTCGATCCCCTGTTGCCGCAAGTATTCGTTTGCCTTGCGTAATTCCCAGACATTCATAGCAGTGGGTAATTGACTGTTAATTTTATGGTACATTTCTTGGTCAGGGTCATAAAAGTAGACGTGTTGGATGTTGTGTGGGTCTCGTCTTACGATGAACTTCCTAAGTAATTTGGGGTTCTCAGGGTCGCGTGCCCCGATCCACTTTTGCAACACTGGGTCAGAGTATTTGATGTAATCCCAGCGGATGCCATAAACCTGAACTGTTAATTCCTCATGCGGCATAAAGTCTAAACGAATACGATTTTCGTCAACCCGCCTTGGCAGCGTTCTGATACTGTTTGTTTTTCCATCTTTCATGCCTTCAGTGTATTTGCTGAAGGGCGTGGTTTGGATGCTGCTGTGTATTTCATTATGGTAAATCTCGAGCATCCTAACTGCGATCCATTTCTCGAGTTCTCTGATCGTAAAAACAGCCTCCTTCTCTGGTTTGTATTCACCCCGCTGTGTAGGGTTTGAGAAGGTGAAGCCTGACAAACTACTGAGGGCGTTGTGGAACGTTTTCGCTAACGATTCGACGTGCCCACCCAAATGTGGAGTTCTGGGTGGACGATATTCCAGGATGATTCCGTGCTGTGCACAGGCTGGTATTATGTACTTATTGCGAAATTCAGTACCATTGTCTACGAAAGCCTTACGCATGATGCCATAAACCGGCCACTGAATTGAGAGTCCACGATCAGCCAGCCATTTGTCTTTCATGGACACAGCTTGAGCGATACATATTCCTACATTGAGTTTCATCTACAAGCTCGATGTCAAGTCTTACGTGGTCAATCTGCACGACCTCGAGAGGACGAGTTGTTTCAGGGTAGCCTCCTTCGTTAAGCTCGTATTTAAGAGCAGCGTTATCACCATACCGTTTGCGTGTTAATTTCTCGGCGGAGATTGCTTTGATACGTTGACGGATTGTGTTGTGATGGGGTGGTTTAATTCCGCCGTTCCTGCAACGCCTGATGACCTCTTCGCAGGCACTTTTTATGCTAGGTCTGAGCTTGGTCAGGTAGACAGTCTCAATCACGTCCTGAATTATGGCTTCAACTTCAGGAGTGAGTCGAGATTTTCCTTTATCAGTTCTCTTTGTTTTCGGAAGCAGTGCAGACAATTGTTCCGTTTTTAAGTAGTCTTTTAGCCAGCGATAGACGGTTGCGGTATCTAAGTTATATTCCATTGCTCGAGCGGTGACCATTGCTCGAGTGCGAGGCTCATCAGGCCTAATGAGTGGTTCAATAATTTTATAACGTCTGTTTGCCTCATCCCAATCTTCTTGAGGTATTCCAAGAAGGTCGTACTGAGTTACAGGTTCATCAATTTCGGGTTGAACAGCCTGAATGTTAGATAGTAGTGTCGGTTCGGGTTTTGAGCTATTTGGAAATTGTACAAGGAGCAAGTTTAAGTCGAGAATTGCTACAATAGTGCCGTTTTTCGCGGGCGGTTGAATGCGCTCGACTCTTGCCCCTACTTTAACGTCGAACGCTGTTACAGAATTAAGAACTATTTCTGAAGCCATATTCTCCTCTCCATACTTTGTAATTGCCCTAAGTCAAAGCCGACCTTAAAGTTAGCCATCAGATGCCACAGACCTTCTTTTAGCTCGTTGCTGTGATTTTCTTCAGGATCAATGTGTCGGAGCAAAGCGGCAGGCGTGGTTGTTTCGAGCAACGCTAAGCCTTTAACTAGCTCTGCAAGTAAATTTTCCCCCACTGGTAAATGACGATACGGCAACAACTCATTTGCATTGTCAAGCAATGGAGTACGAATAAATTTTTCTGTCAGTAAACGAAACTGCCATCCTTCATTTTTTGCATATCGAATCGCGCCACGATATTTTTCTTTACATTTAGGCCATAACTTGCGAAGCTGGCGAGCGGGCTTAACCTCATAAAGGATTTTGATTGCAGGCTTATGATAACTAACAAGAATATCTGGGGTATATCTTTTTTGTTTATTCTTGGGGTCGTAATATATCCGTGCATATTTTAGCCACGTCGGCCACCCATTTTAGTCTCGTCCGGCCACCCTTTTTGACAAAACAAATTCTTGGATGAACTACCTTCTGTTTCACTGAGAATAGCCTGTTCTGGACGAGAAATCTTGCATAGTTTAGCC
>JBOFGY010000157.1:0-14022 GCA_051649365.1 Trueperaceae bacterium | reverse complement strand
GCTTGCTCTGCAAGTGGGCCGCTCAATACGAGTTCAAAAGGCTCGTCACTGCTGCGCCGAATCCCATCGAGGTTAATTTCCTTAAGAAGGTTAAAAAGTGTTTTCGCACTCGAGAGTGTAGAAGTTGTCGCCATAACGCGATTTATATCACAGGGAACTGGTAGAGGAATCCTTCAAAAGTTTCAGAACGATAAAGCTCCGCTTATTCTAGAAACCCAACTGATTCTAAAAACCCAGGTCGTCATTCTTGCGGTTGAAACCATCAAAGGCATCTTCGTTTTCATCAGGAGTTTGTTTCGTGGGTTGTCTAGGTTCTTGTGGTTTAGGCTGTGGAACCTGTTGCTTTGCTTGCTCTGCGTAGGCAGCTTCAGAAGCGCGACGTTGCACGGACGGTTGTGAAACTGGCTGTGAGGGTGCAACTCGACGTGGCTCAGTGGCCTTGGGACGCACTTGGTACTGCGAAGGTAGAACAGGAGGTTGCCCTGCTGGTTTTACCGATGGATTTGGTTTAATCACAGGGGCGGGTGACAGAGTTTGATTGGGTAAAGTTTGATTGGGTAAAGTTTGATTGGGCCGGGTTTGGCTCGAGTCTCCTTGAACAATTTGCTTGCGACGGCTCGTTTCAAAAAGAGGGGGTTGTGTGCTCGTGTCTTCTCTTGCAGGAACGACACGGCGTGCCTCGGTGTGTGTCGGGTCTGTCTTTGGCAAGCCAGGTTTGGGCAAACCTGTTTTCGGTGCTCGAGGTGTCTCGGGTTTCGAGGCTCCTGGTCTGGGCAACGTCAATTTAGGCAAGTTAAGCTTAGGCAAAGCTTTTTTAAGAGCACGCTGACGATTCACGAGCTGACCATACGTTGTTTCTTTGGGTTGCGGTAGCTCGAGTTCAGGATCAGGCTCGAGGGTTTTTAACATGCGTACACGGCTGCTACTTACGTGGTTTGCTGGCAATTCACTATTTGTTGCTAATTCCCCGCGCAATTCAGCAAATGGCTCAGGGTCAACTACTTCAGGTTGGCGCTTCATAAAACGATTATTCGTTGAAGGCTGCAAGGGTTCTCTTCTTAATGTTTCTACGCTGCGCGGAGCCGACCTGAGCGCAAACAACGACCATAACGCCACTATAACCGCGAGCGCAAACAAAAAAAGAAAGAGCACGACTAGCGCGAGGGGTGATAAGGTAGCGAAAAGGTTGAGGCTCATGGTGTGTGTAGTATAGCAAGCCTTGTTCTTAAAGGGCAATTTGACCATGTGTGCTACATTTTTTATGACTAGCAGAAGCCCTTGGAAGGATCTGAACTATTGAACCTCCAAAACTCAAGAAAACATCAATGCCTAAATGAAGGACATCTAAGGCAATAAAACTATACGCCTAATACGAACTTACTCGCAAAAACTTGTCCACGGTGCTAAGCAACATAAACTCACTAATAGGATAGTGTAACAGGGAAGCCGCACGTTTCATTTCTTGTGGATAGGCGGCCATATCGTTTGGTGCAGCGTAAAGAAGCACGGGAACACCTTGTAAGTGCTTACAGTTAAAAACGCTCTCTATTTCCCCGCGTGAAAAGGGACTGATGACGAGCTGGGGTTGAATGCCTTCGCTGAGCATCTCTAGGGAGCGCGCAATAGAACTGCACGTCCAAAGTTTGTAATGCTGGGCTAGAGCTTGCCGCGCTAAACGAACATCTCCCGCTGTTTGCATGACCGCAAGAATCGTCTTCGCCATGATAACTTGCAGTCTACCTTAAGTCTTTCTGTGAAGAGTTTATAATTTTTCACACGATATTTAGCAGCTTTAGCAACGTTTCGACGCGCTTGTCCTCTAAAGAGAATTCCTTACCGAGCAGCGCATCTTGGGCAGCAAGGTGTAACCATTCCTTTGAAAGCTTTATCTCGGTAAGTTTGACATAGAGCGCTGCATTTTCTTGGCGCAAGTCATAACGCACTTCGCCCACGAGAGGTTCACTCTCCCCTTTTAGCTCGAGGGCAAATTGAAGATGTCGCGCTTTACTATCTAAGGAAAATTGGGTCATACGTGTGATATACCTCCGCAACCGATACGCAATAGCCTGCTGAGCCAGAAAGTCTCTAGATTTCTCAAAAAAACTCATTACACTTTATCCTAGCGGGTGGTGATCATTTGAGGAAAGCTACTTTTTAACTACGAGAGCATATTTTTCTCATAGAGTTTGAAGAAAGGGCTAAAAGCAAAAGGTAGAGGCCAAAAGGAGTTCAAGCCTTCTATCTTCTGCTTTACCTTCTGCTTTTTACCTAAAAGGATTCGTAAGCTCCTAAATCACTGCCCTCACCTTTTGGGCGAGGTGTTTTTTCTATGTCGGTGTTTGGAGTTGCACCAAAGGCAGCGTCTCGAGCGGGGCTATCGTCTAAAAGGCGAAAATCTGCCTTTGCTGGGTCAGTGCTCCCATTGACGAAGCGTGGGTCTTGATTCAAAATATCCGCAGACTCTACAAGCATAACGTTGTCGAAGCAAAACGAAGATGCCTCGAGATTGCCTGCTACATGAAAAGCGAGAGCCGCCCTTGTACTCGCTGCTTTCGGTGTAAACGAAAGCGTTTGCTGGGAGGCTGTTTTTTCACCAACAGGCAATGAGATGATTTCTTCAATGTATTTAGAGGTACCCTCATAAACACCAACGGTAAAATCCGCTTTTGTTTTGTTCGTACTCGAGACCTCAAAACGAAGTGTATAGGTATAACCTTGCTTCAGCGTCAGGTCGTGGTGTACAACACGAACGTCCGTAGGGTTTGTACCTTCATGCTCTGGAACAGTCACACAGAGGCGGTAGCTTTTATCCCGTTGTTGTTCTGCACCCTTAAGTTCAGCTTCTAATGTCCAGGGCTCGGAACCAACGCTGAAGTCACCATTTTCGAGCAAGTTAGGCTGTGTACCTGTTAGGTACTGCGGAGCTTCGCTGCCTCCATAAAAGAGATTATTGCTAAAGTGAATATCTTGAGCACTATAGGAAGTAATGGGTTTTCTAGCTTCTTCGGTCACGAAAATATTCCCTAAAAACAGTACATTCGCTACACTACCAAGACCAATCTCTGCGTTGATACCTGGGCTTCGGCCATTGTGATAGGTAGTATTATGACGAGCAATTACATTATCCGAAGAATAAATATTGATGGCTTTGCCACCATTGTTATAGACCACGTTATTTTCAATCAAAAATGTACCGCTGTAAGGTGTGCTTGATTTACCGACAAAGGACTGGGTGTTGCGGGCATCATCAATAATAATGCCATTGCCATCGCTAATAAAACGCCCGGCGGGGTTGCGCTCATCAGAAAACCAAAAAGGAACTTTATTTTCATTGTTGTAAATAAGGTTGTTACGAATATACATTTTAATGCCTGTGTCCTCATCTACTTCTCTGCTCTGATAAAACGAGATACCACTTGTTGCAAAAGGTGAAAGCTGACTATTGTTATACACGACATTGTTTTCAATCCGTACATAATCCGAGCCGTTAGAACCGATGCCACCCCCTGGATGGTTATAAACAGTATTATTGCGAAAAATAAGGTGATGCGGTCTACTCGAGCCATCATCTGCTGGAAACGAATGAATGCCTGTGCTGTTAAAGATAGAATTTTTTAACGCAGCATCTTTATCGGTTCCTAGCGCGAGTTTTTCAGCTTCCTCAAACGAAAGATTGTCTACGGTGCCTTCAATCGTGAACCCATCAATCACGATGTAAGGCACCGTCGTGCGAATACCCGCATAGTTATTGTCTACTTTAATCAGGGGTTTATGCCCAGGCATCGCTGTATAGAAAATATACTTATCCGGCTCACCCGCATGATGAATCTCTAGCACATTGGTAAACGGACCAGGCTTGGTGTAAACACCATCCATAACAAACACTTGATCGCCAGGCTTGGTAAGGTCTGAAGCGTGCTGCAAGGTTCTAAACGCTTCTTCTTCGCTTAGCCCTGTGTTGGCATCGTTCCCTTTATCTGACACGTAGTAGGTTGTGCCACTCGGTACAGGCTCGAAGGTTGCAAAGTCACCCTCCTCGAGCGTCGTGAGGTCTTCTGCCAAAACCCAGCTAATCAAAACAATCATAAGACTTAAAATTCCTTTTCTCATTGCGTTCTCCATCTGTAAAATCCCCATGCGTAAAATCTCCATATGTAAAAATTTTCAGCTTGAGTGTACCCCAAAACAAATCAGTGAGCGCAGTTACTAGCTTCTTACGTCTCACCAGGGAAAGCGGGACTACTTCGCGGCTAGGCCAACAGCGAATCCGCGAAGCAATCTAGTTTTTTCTCGCACGAAGATATATTAAGTTAAGATGCTCTATGTTAAAGTGGTACGAACCAATATGCTTGGTAGAGAGAATTCAGCTGCGAAAGTCAAACCGCTGGCAAGAGTTAGGAAAGGACAACGATGGGGCAGGAAAAAGATGTCGTACAAGATTACTTTGAGAAATCCATTGAACTGATTCACCGTGTACGCGACACGCAAACCGATAAGATAAAGCAGGCAGCACAACTATGCGCTGAAGCAATTGCCAAAAAAGGACTCGTCCATCTCTTTGGTACGGGGCACTCGAGAATGGCCGTCGAAGAAATATGGCCGCGCTACGGCTCCTTCCCGGGCTTTCATCCGATTGTCGAACTTTCGATGACAAATCACACTCAAGTCGTCGGGGCGAATGGCCAACGCCAAGCCATGTGGATTGAACGTCAAGAAGGTCTTGGTGAAGTTATCTTACGGAATTTTGTTTTTCGTGACTATGACGTAATGATGGTTTTTTCAACGAGCGGCAATAACGGTGTCGTGGTTGATGTTGCGCTTGGCAGCAAAGCAAGAGGTATGAAAGTGGTTGCTGTCATCGCAGAAGAATATGCACGCCTTCTCCAACCAGGCCACAGTAGTGGCAAACGTTTAGTAGACATTGCCGACATTGTGATTGATAACTGCGCCGTGCCTGGTGACGCGATGGTAGATGTGCCAGGTGTAGACGTACCGATTGGGCCAGGCTCGAGCACTGGCAATACGGTTGTCGTAAATTCTATGAAATGCTTAATTGCTGAAGAACTCGCCAAACGTGGTCAAATGCCACTCACCCTTGCTTCTTCCTGGAAAATGGGCAAAGAAGCCAGTGCAAAACGTTTTGAAGAAGCTTACGATGATCACCGCGAGCGTGTAAAAATTGTCTATGGAGGATAGCTACTAGCTAATATGCTATGAACTCATTACAAGACAAAGTTGCAATTATCACTGGCTCCACAGGTATTGGTGGGGCGACGGCGAAGTTGTTTGCAGAGCACGGTGCAAAAATCGCTGTCGTAGGAAGGTCAAAGGAAAATCTCGAGACCTTACAAAAAGACATACCAACCCTGTTCCCTGTGCAAATGGACTTATCCGAAAACGGTGGTGCAAAACAAGTCGTCGAAAAAGTTGTAGCACAGTTTGGAAAACTCGATGTGCTTGTCAATATTGCGGGCATTTCCGGCAGGCGTTACGGCGACGGGCCTGTTCACGAAGCCACTGATAATGGTTGGGACGTCGTGATGGACACAAACGCGAAAACAACGTTTAGCATGTGCCGTGAAGCCTTAGCTCCCATGATGAAGCAAAAATCTGGGGCGATTGTCAACATGGCAAGTGTGCTTGCCTACGCACCCAATCCAGATTTTTTTGCAACGCACGCTTACGCTGCGTGTAATGGTGCAAGAATTTCACTAACAAAATCAATGGCGGCGTATTATGCAAAGTACGGTATTGCAGTGAACGCGGTTGCTCCTGGGCTCATCGCTACACCGATGAGCCAACGCGCCCAGACGGATGAGAAAATTTTGAAGTATTTGGCAACGCGTCAACCTATCACAGGTGAACCAGGAACTTCTGAAGATGTTGCAGAAGGAATTTTGTATTTGGCGACGAGTCCGTTTGTGACGGGTGTAATCTTAGAAATTGCAGGGGGTTGGGGTGTAGCAGGATAAATCACGAATCTAAATTTTCATTTTCCATAATGTTATAGAACTTAGAGTAAACGAATGGCAGATATACGTTTCGACAATCAAGTTGTTTTAATAACAGGTGCTGGACGCGGTTTAGGCGCAGCTTACGCCAAACTTTTTGCGGAGCGGGGCGCAAAGGTTATCGTTCATGATGCAGGCGTTGACCGCTCAGGAAACGGAACAGACACAGGGCCTGCGAATGATGTTGTAGCAGCGATTCACAAAGCTGGTGGTCAGGCAGTTGCCGAATTTCAAGATTTATCTAGCCGTGAAGCGTGTGAAGGGTTGGTGGAAAAAACACTCGAGCAGTTCGGTAGGCTTGATGTTTTTGTTCACAGCGCGGGAATTGTCACCTACAAAGGCATTGAAGATACAACCGTTGAAGAGTGGGAAACGATGAAAAAAGTCAATATCGAAGCACCTTTTTGGTTGTCCAGAGCGATTTGGCCAATCATGAAGCGTCAACGTTATGGTCGTATCGTTTTTACTGTCTCGAGCTACGGTCTGAAAGTTTATGAGGGTTCTGATGTGACAGCCTACGGCGTGGGCAAAGCGGCACAATTTGGGCTTATGAACATGCTTGCTGGTGAAGGTATACCTCATAACATTTTTGTTAATGCGATTGAACCGATTGCTGCAACACGGATTTTTCGTCGTCAAGTTGCGCCAAATGAATTGACTCCTGAATCTATTGCCCCTGGCGTTGTGTTTTTAGGATCATCTGAGTGTAAGTGGACAGGAAAAGTTTTTAGAGCAGCAGATGGGAAATTTGCTGTAGGAGAATTCTCGAGGACACCCGAAGTAGATTTGGGTCATCATGCAACACCTGAAAATATCATGCGGGCTTTTCCAAATGTAAACGAGGGCAGTTTGTAAACCACCCTCGTCCTTTTTACAAGATAGAGTAATTACTGCATGAATGCAGCAGCGTCTTCTTGTGAGATGATGCCGTCTAGCACATAGGTGTCAGCATTGTCTTTGTACATCTCTGTCATCTCTGCCAGATTTTCTTCAGTGACTTGACCAGGAATGGGTACGTAGAGTGTGTTACCAAATGCTCCGGCAAGTTTACTTTCGTCTACGCTCTTGCCACCCAAAAGCTCAACTGCAACGCGCATACCGCTTGCGCCAACGCCTGGTGGGTTAAAGGGTGCGAACGATTGGAAGTCTGCGTGCTCGCCTTTAATTTCATTCCAAATTTTTAGGAAACCAGCGTGGGCTTCACCTGTACCAATGGGGAACTTCTCAGGATTTGCGGTGCGGACAGCAGTCCAGACACCTTGCGCCATACCGTCTTGTGTCCATACGCCGTCAATATCTGGAACCGAAGCAAACAAATCTGAAGCAACTTGCTGTGCAGTCGCTTGATCCCACATGCCTGATTCACGTCCGACGACTTTGATGTCTGGGAAAGCTGCGAGGGCTTCTTCAACACCTGCCATGCGGTCTTCGTTTGCGGGGTGACCAACAAAACCTTCAATCAAAATGATATTGCCTGCACCGCCAAGCGTTTCTGCTAGCCAGGTCGCGCTAGACTTGGCCCATTCTTTTTGGTTGATGGCAACGTTGTAAACGCCTTTCGCGCTAATTTCTTGGTCAACTGCTATCACAATGATGCCCTGATTTACTGCATCCTCGAGCGTCAAATTTAGCGCGGCTTGGTCGTTTGGGTTAATGATAATGGCATCTACACCACGGTTAACAAGGTTTTGAATTTGTTGAATTTGTCCTTGTGCGTCTACATTTGCGCTTTCAACTACAAGTTCGATTTCGATACCCTGCTCTTTAAGTTCCGCAGTCACATCTTCCATATTTTGCAGCATCTGCATGCGCCACTCACTGCTAATAAAACCGTTCGAGATACCAATGGTGTACGACTGTGCCATGGACATATTGATAAAGAATCCAGTGACAAAAAGTGCTACGACGAAACCGATAACGTTCTTCATATTCCCTCCTGATTTGAAGTTCACTTATTACTATATGGCTAGAAACTATTTTCTGTCTAGCATAGAGCGTTCATGAGGAAGCACTTCAGCATGTCATTAAAAACCTGAAACGCTGAAGTGCTGATAGGCTGACACACTCTTACGCTTTCGTAGTCGCCAAATCTATATGCCGCTTTGATTGTCTCACAGCTTCTTTGCGAGACTCGAGATTCTCCTCAAAGGCTCTATGCTTCAACCTCAATGCATACGCAACCTTTATACTCGACATCCTTAGAGTTTTACAAAACTCCACCCAGTCAATATCACCAAGCCCAGGGATTTTTGGGTCGTGCCATTTTAAGGTCATAATGCCACGCTCATAAACTTTTTCGGGGTTAATGCGTGTGTCTTTAATATGGACGTGAACAAACTCGTCACCAAACTCGTGAATAGCGCGGATGTGGTCAATGCCTAGCCAAAGCAAATGGCTCAGGTCATGGTTAAGACCAAAATTTTTACTTGGAATACTTGCAAACATCTTGCGCCAAATCTCTGGAGAGATCGCCAAGTTTTTTCCACCTGGCCATTCGTCTAAACTAAAAAGCATCGGGCAGTTTTCGATACCGATTTTTACTTTTTGTGCTTCGGCATATTTAATAATAGGTTTCCAGGTTTTTTCAAACGGCTTCCAATTATCTTCAATGGATTTTGCTGGGTCACGCCCAATGAATGTATTCATCACGCCGATGCCAAGTTTGGCAGACGCAGTAATGACTTTCTTGATGTGCTTTACATAAATATCTGCTTCAACTTTATCGGGTGTAAGTGGATTTGGATAATAGCCCAAACCAGAAATAGTAACTTTGTAATGTTTTTGCATATCTTTAATACGCTGAATTTCTTTCACACCAAGTTCACTTACATCAATATGCGTAACACCTGCGTAGCGGCGTTTGCCACCACCGCCTGCGGGCCAGCACATTATTTCTACGCAGTCGAATTTTTCCTGTGAGGCGAAAGCTAGAATGTCCTCTAAAGATAATTCGGGGAGTGTTTGATTGGCAATCGGGTGGGTCACGAATTTATCGTTGGTTTCCCCTTTGCCTTATTAACTGCAAAAGTACTGACGAGACCCACCCCTACAACATTACACAATCACCCATTTTTTTCCCTTTGTAACTTTCCAAAATCTTTTCGCATAACACTGCTTCGTCATGACCATCTGCGAAGGTAGGAAAGGGTTTAGGTTTTTTAAAATCACCTGCATTCAAATAACCGTAGATAGCACGGTAGAGTTGTTTGAAGGTGTCGGGGAAACCCTCGGCGTGACCGCCTGGGTAATTGGCGTAGGGTAAGACGTTTGCATTCATAAGGGTTGGGTCTTTGATTAAAATTTCGTTGGGTTTGTTGCGATGGCCTAGCCAGAGTTCGTTAGGGCGTTCGCTGTTCCAGGCGATAGAGCCTTTTGAACCTGCAATTTCAAAATTCAAAAAATTTTTGCAACCTGCGCTCGTCTGCGAAACGCTCATCAACCTCTTGCGCCGTTGTTATAGTTAAACAACACTGCACCCCAGTCTTCGGTGTTGATGTTGACGAGATCGTATTTTTTGGGACCGCTTGACAATTTTCCTGCAAATGTTTCTGTGCTGCCTTGTGGTTTTTTACGCTGCTTGATAAACGTCGCCAAATCTGCCACGAGACGTTTGACTTTTAGACCTGTAACAAAGCCCATCAAATCCATCCAGTGTGTGCCGATGTCTCCCACCGTGCGGAGCTTGCCGCCATCTTTTGCCTCAACGCGCCAGTTGTAATCAGTGTCAAAGAGCAACTAATCCTGCACGTAGCAACCACTTACCGAATAAATCTTACCGAGCTTGCCACTTTTAATCATTTCTCTTGCGTGAAGCACGACAGGATAAAAACGCACGTTGTAATTCACCGTAGCGATAAGCTCTGGCTTGCGCTGCGAGAGTTTAACGAGTTCTTTGGTTTCCTTTGTGGTCATGGCCAAAGGTTTTTCGCAGACGACATGCTTACCCACGTTCAGTGCGTCACTGGCTTGCCGCATGTGATGACGGTTTGGTGATGTGAACCACGTCAATATCTTTGTCCTTGATGATATCTTTGTAGGTTTTATAACCTACTGTTACCCCTAAAGACTTTGCGGCGCGTTCACTTTTTTCAGGGCTCGAGCCCAAAACACCTTTCACCTCAATGTTCAACCTTCGCAACGCTTCCACGTGAACAGGCCCAATAAATCCTGTAGCAATCACGGCAACAGCCATAGCACTTCCTTCGTCTTTTTATAGGCTTATCATAACGAGTGTTACGTACCTGACAAGAAACTTTCCAGAGCACCACAGCTTGTGATGTGGTCATTTGCACTTAACGCTTAAAACCATCCATGCTAGCATCGGGCCGTGTTTACGGCTGTGCTCGAGACCTTTCAGTATGACCCTTTTTTTGCCTATACGCTTTCGGGAGCCGTACTCCTAGCATTTGTCTCCCTTGTCACAGGTTGGCTACACCGCGACTTTTTAGCCTTCGCACATCCGCAAGTTTTTTTTCATTTAGGTTTAGCGGTTTTAGCCGCAATGCTTCTGAATCTGCTAAGTCCTATGCTGTCTTTGCCTTTCCTGGCGCACCCAGCTATAGAAGAGCTTAACTCGTTTCAAGGGCTGAGCCGTTTACCTCTCTATATTGTTACCTTAGCTTACGGTCCAACAGCAGGGCTTATTACGGGTAGCTTGTTTGCAGGTTTTTCGGGTGCATCGGGTATGTTGGATTGGTCTGAAGCTGTGCTCACCCTTGAGCTTTGCGTCTTGGGTTGGTTCGCCCTTGCCCCTTCACCCTACAAAGTGCGCTGGGCCGGCCCTATTAATGTACTTCTTGCTTATCTGCTAAGTTGGGTCACAGGTGGCGCAGCCTTGTTACAGCATCTCACGAATCAGGGTATGGATTTCTCTACCCACTGGAATTATCATGCACCTTGGCTACTTGGTGTCGGATTGAGTGCTTTGTTGCTCTTTCTCTTTGGCCCAAAAATGTATCAGCATCTGTTCACGCACTCGAGCCTCGCTGTTATAGTGCCAAACTCTTCACAATCCGCAAAAGCACGCTTACAAACGATTACCTCTGAGAAAACACCAGCTCAAACAATGACACACATCAATCTCTCGTCACCCACGAGCTCGACTCGAGCCAGACCACAACTAGCTACTACCACCTTACCAACCCAAAGGCTCGAGCGGACTCGCCCACGCCAGCACAAAGCCCTCAGTGATGTTCCTTTACAGCTCAAGCAAGAACTTGAACGCAAACGCTCGTAGAGGAAAGCAGAAGACTGAAAGCAAAAAGCAGAAGGCTTAAATTTTTTCGCCCTCTGCTTTTCTTTTTATGAAACTTGCTCAGTTTTAATATTAAGTAGCTCCATGCTCACTTTGTCAGATAAACTTTCACTAACAAAGGACTTTTTCAAACATCATTTGACAATCTCATTATGGAAATACTTAGACCTCTTGCACAAATACCTTTGAGCATCGAACTACAAAGGACTCTTTTGAAGAAAACCCTATTTGTGCAAGAGTCTATTGAATTTCTTCGATATTAAGCTGCGCTAATGACAAAACTACTGCTCAACACTCTCGCGTGTCGTACCCACGCGGATGTCATCTCCAAGAATGTAGTCACCATTCTCGTAACCAAAGGCATAGGTTCCTGCTTTGAAATAAGGACCTTCGGTGTTACACGGCCAATTTGCACCTTTAACCTCGAGCTTTTGTTCACCATTTAACCAAAAGCGGAAATACCCATCGTTATTTGTCGTAACTTTGAAATTAATCAGCAAATCAATCCATTGCTCTTTGGGAACAGCTCCTAAGTTGTCGTAAACACCATTGACACTTTCCCAATCGCGCAACCACCAAAAGAATTGACCTTCTTTCACCCTTAACATTGCAATGGGGGGTTGATCATCGCCACAACGACTATAGCCAGCAAGCTGACTAACCGAAAGACCCTGCGAATCATTATCCCCTACAAAACTGTCATTAAAGTCTTTAGGCAACCATAGTTTCCAACTAATCCAAATATCTTGATTTGCAGGATAATAGTCACTGGCAGATTCAGTGCGTCCGTCGTATGTCCACTTGAAGGCATACTTGCCTTGGGCTACGGGATTGGTAACGATGGTGTGATTACCACTACCCCCACCCTCAGCGTTGCGCCACTGCGAAAAATCACCTGTCTCTGCATCCAGTACATCAATGAGTGTTCCTGTTACGGGTGGCGCAGGTTCAGTGGGCGCAGGTTCAGTGGGCGCAGGTTCAGCAGGTGGTGTAGGCTCAGGGTCTGGCTTTGGTTCTGAGTCTGGCTTTGGTTCTGGGTCTGTTGGTTCAGTAGGTGTTGCTTGTTCATTACGTCGTTTCGAGTCGTGGGTTTCACCATCTTCATCCCACGCACGATATACATAAGACTTGCTTTTATCTACCTTTTCATTTAAGGCGTAGCTGCCCCACTCTGTCTTCGTCATCTCCTTGGGTTCTGCGCCGTCGTAAACAACAGCAGCCTTGCTAACGCTGTGGCCACTGCCACTGGGTGGCGTAATAGTTACTTCTAACCAATAGTCATTATTATTCGGCGAATCAGTAAACATCCAATAGTTTGCTGAAGCATCTAGGTTACTCGAGTTGCTGCTACAAGCTGCAAGAAGTAAAACGAACAACCCATACAAAATGACCAAACGAAACTTCCTAATTTCTTTCATGATACTTTCCTCCCTATTACGTTTCATTCTTGTTTTATTCCCAAACTTCTTTGTTTATAGTCGTCTAGTTATTTCTCCTCTCCAATAGGGGATTTCCCATCTCTGCCAGAGGGCTTGAACTTTCTACCTTCTACTTCTTTATTTAATGTCACTTGCTCAACTTTAAGATTAAGAGAGTTTAATTGCGAACATTATTGCTCGACAATTTCCCGTGTTGTACCGACGCGAATATCATCACCTAGAATGTAATCTCCATCACTGTAACCATGAGCATAGGTTCCCATTTTGAAGTAGGGACCATTCGCAGAACACGTCCAAGTCGAGCCTTTGAGGTCGAGCTTTTGCTCGCCATTGATCCAAAAGCGGAAATAACCATCACTGCCACTCGTGAATTTTGCATTCACTAACAGGTTAATCCACTGCTCTTTAGGCACACTACCTAAATCATCATGAATACCTTCTACTGTACCCATATATTTAAGCCACCAGAAGAACTGTCCATCCGCAACTCGCAACATGCCAATCGGCTCATTATCCGAGCATTGACTACTAAAGCCGTGCAATTGACTAACCGATAAACCCTGGCTTGTCTTGCCATCAAAAGCATCATTAAAATCACTTGGCACCCAAAGCTTCCAGCTAAACCAGAGGTCTTGATTGAGTGAGTAGTACGCACTCGCAGATTCCGTGCGTCCATCCTTATGTACCCATTTGAAGGCTTTCGTACCTTGCGCAACTGGACTCGTCACGATTGAATGATTGCCACTCCCACCACCATCCGGGTTGCGCCACTGCGAAAAATCACCTGTTTCTGCATCCAGTACATCAATCAGGGTTCCTGTTACGGGTGGTGCAGGGTCGGTAGGAGCTGGCTCGACAGGGGTTGGTTCAGTAGGTTCAGGTTCAGTAGGTTCAGGTTCAGTAGGTTCAGGTTCAGTAGGTTCAGGTTCAGTAGGTTCAGGATCAGTAGGTTCAGGTTCAGTGGGAGTTGTAGACCCAACAATGTCAAGATGAGACAGAACCACGTTGCGATCTTTGTCGCGGCTGCCGTCATACTTATCGTTGACAAAGCGTACGGTAACTTTATCACCTTGTTTCAAGTTAAAGCTGCCATAGTCTACCGTGATATATGTAGTTGAATTAATTTCTTTGGTGATACGTTGTGTGCCTGCACTAATTTCTAACTTCGGTGCTCCTTCGTACAACTCACCTCTAGCGGTCGCACGAATCTGATAGCTACCCTCTGCTGTATCCTCGAGTGTCCAGCTTAATTCATCACTGTTACGTACGAAGTGGTAAGCGGTGCCATTGAGGGCTGCTTCATCCTTAATGATCGAGG
>JBOFGY010000156.1:0-10000 GCA_051649365.1 Trueperaceae bacterium | reverse complement strand
GTAAATGAACGAATGCGTTTGTCCCAGCCTATATTTTCGCGTTCTACAACATCTAAATGCTCAATCATGATTGAGACTCAAAAATTTGCGCCAAGTGATGGTTCATATGGTCTAAATAGTCACGAACGACAAACTCGAGTTCCAAAGCTTCTCCGTTGAGTGTGAACGTGTTTTTTAATGCACCTGCTGGAATTTGCTTAACGACATGCAGTAAATGCAAATTGTAAGCGTACCAAAACGAAACAAGTTGTGACCAATTATAGTCTTGGTAGTTTTGTAAGCTTACCCAATCATTTTGATGATAGCCAGGTAGTGCTACACCCGCCGTGAGTGGCACGCGCACGAAGCGTTGGTGATTGTTGGCTGCCGAGTCTATAAGATGACCCAAAATTTCTTTACGTGACCATTTGCCAGGAGCGCGAGACTGATTTATTACTTCAGTAGATAGGGACTCGAGCCGTTGCTTTGCAGTATCTAAGGTGGTTTGGAAATCCTCGAGAAACTCTTTCATAACTAGAGTCTACCTCAAACATCTGCGTCACATGATTAATTTGTAAATTGAGTTGTTAAAATATAGGTTTGAAAAGGAGAAACAATGGCTTACTCAGCAAGTGACTATGTACGTTCTTGGATGATGCACCGCGCTGCAATAGTGGAGTTACTCGAAAAACTCCCTGATGACAAAGGTGATTTCGCAGCTTGGGAAGGTGGCATGAGCTTTACAAAAATGGTTGACCATTTAGCAGGTGCTACGCTAAACCTGACAGGTATGATGGCAGGTAAGGAAAGGGTGAAGTTTGAGCCCTCACCGAGTCTTTCAGCGGCTACGGCTCGGCTTAAAGAAGCTACCGGAACCGTCCAGCAACAACTCTCCGCTATGAACAGCGAACAACTCTCGACACTAATTACTGCGTTTGGTCAACAAATGCCAGCTTATGCACTGCTTGACTTTTTAATTGCGCACGATGCTCACCACAAAGGTCAACTCTGGATGATGGCACGGATGAATGCTATAGAACCGCCCAGGTTTGTCAAATTTGGTTAGCCATGAAAATTTTGGTGATTGGCGGCACATATTTTGTAGGGCGACACCTCGTTCAGAAGGCTTTGGCCCAAGGTCACGAGGTTACGCTCTTTAATCGCGGGAAGAAAGCGAATGTTTTTCCAAATGTTGAGCAACTGCATAGTGACAGAGACAAAGATGTCAGTGTTTTAAAGGACAAAAGCTTCGACGCGGTGATTGACACCTGCGCGTATATTCCGCGTCATGTAGAAATGCTGACGGACGTTTTAGATACCAAGCGGTTTGTGTTTATCTCCACGATTTCCGTTTACGCTGATCCCATCCCACCTTACGCTGCTGAAGGTGCGCCGCTTGCAAAGCTTGTCGAGCCTACAGAGGAAATTACCAATGAAGGTTACGGCGGACTCAAAGTATTGTGGCTACAAAGTCCTTCGCGGATGCGCTCATTGTTCGTCCTGGTTTTATTGTGGGTTCAGAAGATTACACAGACCGTTTTCCTTACTGGGTTTGGCGTACCGCGCAAGGTGGTGACATGCTCGTGCCACCAATGGATATACCCATACAATTTATAGACGCGAGAGACTTGGCTCTTTGGATATTCAAAGCGGTAGAAAACAACTTAACGGGTTCTTTTAATGTCACTTCACAGCCGGACACAATGACCTTTGGTTCTGTGTTGGAAACAATCAAAACTGTGACAAAGGCGAATACGAATTTTATTTCAGCGGATGACACTTTCGTACAAGAGCATGATATTCTCTTGCCACTTTATCCAGGCCAAGCAGGTGTGAACTGGGAGAGAGTTTCCGTTGAAAAGGCTATAAAGACTGGACTAACGTTTAGACCTTTGGAAGATACCGTAAGCACGACGTTCGAGTGGCTTCGCTCATGCCCAGAAAATCACGAATGGCGTGCAGGTCTAAGTGCAGAACGTGAAAAAGAATTGTTGAGACAATGGCATAGTACAAGTAGTTAGTTTTTATTTACTTTTTTCAGACATAAGTATTTCCATAATGAGATTGTCAAATGATGTTTGAAAAAGTCCTTTGTTAGTGAAAGTTTATCTGACAAAGTGAGCATGGAGCTACTTAAGACTCAGACATAAAACTCAGACACAAGACAAGAACAGGGGACAGAAGAAGATTTTTCTCTTGTCTTTACGTTTTATTCCTGTTTAAGTTTCTCCATACCAAATTTGCAGGAAGCTCACCTTTTACAATGGGCTAAAGCCCGTTGTTGAAGGCTATAGCGTGTTTTTTGTCCCACATTTTCACTATGGAGGTACTTAGCTTACATCACGTCGCAAAAAACGCCACACGAGAAGAGCACCGAAAATCAGGGCATAAACTGCCATCACTCTACCCGAATGCGCGAGCGGAAAGTTTCCTAGAAAGTTATCAAAAAACTGTCTAAAATCACCCGAACTTGGATCGCCACCAAGTGAACGCACGATGTCATTGACGGGATTGCGTGAGGGGGAGTATAGGTTGCGTGTGAAGAAATAGCGGGGTAACTCCTCGAGTGTTGCCCGAAGTCGCAATGTTTGGAAAAGCGCGTTAAGCTGTGTAAGGCGTTCAAAACCAACGGCGGTTCTGTAAAGACCGTATATACCCTCGAGCAGAGCAGGTAAAAAGAAAATACTAACAATTCCTAAAGCAATATTACGGATAAACCAAACCATTAAAAATGCAAACGCAATGGCTGCAATTCCGAACAACCACTGTAACATGTACAGGCGAAAAAGCTCGAACCAATCCCCTGCAAACGTTGTCTCTAGAAAGGTGGTGCCGATAGCACCAAACGAGATGCTACTAAGATAACCCCCCAGAAGAATCGCACCAAAAATCAAAAACGTTACGATAAATTTTCCGCCCAAGACAGCAAGTCGATTGGGCTGCGCGACGAGTGTTGTTTTCCACATGTTTTGACTACGTTCTTCTCCTACAAAAAGTGCAGCAAGCAGCGCAATAATAATAATATAAAAGGTCGGGCTCATAAAAGTAGGCAGCATGAGCATGAGACGAGCAATACCATAAGGGGAAGCAATTTCTTGAACCGTGCCTTGAACACTAACAAACTCTTCATCAGCAAACGTACCGCCTAAATTGTTTTCAAGCACTGAGCCAATAATTAGCATAATTACAGGAATGACAATCCAGAGCATCCCTGCAAGTACAAACACGCGACGTTTGCGAAGCGTTTTGAAAAGCTCAGCGTTGATAACATTTAGTAAGGCGTTCATGGTAACTCCGTAACCCCCCGTACTTCACTATTAAGAGGTGAAGTCGAGGTTGCGACTGGAACCCTCCCCCTATTCAGGGAAGCTTGAGGGGGGGGGTGGGTCATGTAGGTTTTCCGTCCTCTTTTAATAGGCGTAAATAGGCACCCTCGAGGTTTTCTGTTTCTTTGCGTGCTTCTAAAATATCTACGCCTTGTTCCATAAGCTGACGCAAGAATTTGTGAGCTTCGCTCGATAAGACAGGAACACGTACGCGGTTGCTATCTACAACATCAGGACTATAACCAAGTGCTTGCAGAGCGCGGCGCAGTGCGTCTGTGTTGGTGGCCTCGAGAACATAAATGACCCGCTGCGTTTCATCTAAGCGTGTGACCATTTGTCCGATGGGACCGTCAAAAAGAAGCTTTCCTTTTTCAATAGCTAAAATTCGGTTCACGAGCTTTTCCATCTCAGCAAGGATATGACTCGAGACCAAAATGGTCACACCTTGTTGGGCAATCATGCGCAGATTCTCGCGGATTTCAGCAATACCTACGGGGTCAAGGCCGTTGGTGGGTTCGTCGAGAAGTAGCACTTTGGGTTTCCACAAAAGTGCACGCGCCAAGCCCAAACGCTGCCGCATCCCTTGCGAGTAAGCAGAAACTTTTTTGTGCTTTGCTTTGTCCATCGAAACAAACTCGAGGATTTCGTCAATGCGCTTTTCCTCTACCCTACCATGCAGTTTTCCTGCGTGAAGAAGATTGTCTCGCCCCGTCATATAAGGATAGAAAGCAGGTTCTTCAATCATCGTGCCGACCTCGAGGAGAGAATCACTTGGTACATTTTTATCTAGAATGTGGCACGTGCCACTACTCGGGTGAATAAGCCCAGCAAGCATTCGCAGTGTGGTGGTCTTTCCTGCACCGTTGGGACCAAGAAATCCAACAATTTCGCCTTGTTGGATTTGGAAGCTTAAATTGTCTACGGCAGCCTTACTGCCATAGCGTTTGACTAGATGTGTCGCGGAAATGGCGGACATGACTAGAAGTATAGCAGGCAGCTTGGGGTATTTGGGGTTCAGTACGATATATGAATATGCAGGCCTACTTGCTTATGGTCGAGAAGGCTTAGAACGCGCGATTGTTCTGCTTGTCGTTTCACTCGCGGCGATGTTTATTGCAGGGCCTGTGATGCTGGCTGATAGCCGCATCAATGTGTGACAAAGGCTTCTCAAGACGTTCAAGCTTTCCTCTGTATGGGCGACGTTTGCAGGTGTCGCGCTAAACATACTCACTATTTCTTTACCCATTGGTTTGACAAGAACTTTAGATTTATTGAGTGACGGCAGCCATACCGCTCATGCTTGTGGGTCTTGGAATGCAGATGGCGCGTAGTTGGACGTGGCAGATGGGTGATGCCGCGCTGCAAACAACGGTTTTAAGATTAATCGTTGGTCCATTTATTGCTTATGGTGTTGCCAAACTCTTAGGGCTTTCAAGGCTTGATACGAACGTGCTTGTGCTTAGTGCAGCGTTGCCTGTAGCTGTGACAATGTTTGTCATTGCGGTAGAAGTGAAAGGTGACGCTGCGGGTGTAGCACGTTCGGTAGTCGCAACAATGATTGGGTCATTACTGGCAATCACTGCGACGATAGTCTTGTTTCCATAACTAATTTTCTTCTTTTATTTTTTGTGTTTTCGTGTCTTTGCGGTTAAACCTATTTGACATAGAATGTGAAGAATGCGCGAACATGCTACCTACTGGCAAAGCAACGGTCTCGAGCTTCTCAAAGCTACTTTTGTCAAACACTCGTTTCCACCCCACACGCATGATGGCTACGTGATTGGTTTAGTGGAGGGTGGCGTGGAGATGTTTCACCGTGAGAAAGAGTTACACGTTGCTACACCAAATAAAATTATTCTTGTCAACCCCAATCAACTTCATACGGGTTATGCAGGCGTGCCTGAAGGCTGGACATACCGCACGCTTTATCCGAGCATAGAACAGATGCAAAAGGCAAGCGAGAGTATTTTTGGAAAAGAGCACATGCCATATTTTCCGTATGCAGTGCTTGATGATACAGGGTTGGCAAAACGGTTGCACCATTTTCATTGTGCAGCGGAGCAAGGGACGCGCCTCGAGCAAGATAGTACCTTTACAGACATGCTTGGTGTATTGGTGAGTTGCTACGCAGACAAAACCCTGAGCTTGCACACTATTGGCAAAGAACATAAAGCCGTGCGTGTTGCCCAAAAATTTCTCGAGGCTCATCCCACGTCAGAGGTGTCACTCGAGTCTTTAGCGAATCTTACCTCACTAAGTTCCTTTCATCTCTTGCGTGTCTTCAAGCGGGACATGGGTGTGAGCCCACATGGGTACCAAATCCAGCAGCGCATCGAGCTAGCTAAAAAGTTTTTGCGAGAGGGAAAGAAAATTGCTGAGGTCGCGCTCGAGACAGGTTTTCACGACCAAAGTCATATGGGCTTGCATTTTAAGCGGCTTGTTGGTGTTACGCCCATGCAATTTGTGAAAGGCTCGAGGCTGTAGCAACTGAAGATACAGCAATTAAAAATACAGCAATTTTTTCCTAGACGGATTTTATAAGGCTTGGTATGTGTAAGTCCAGATGATGAAGCAGTTCTGGCTTGGTTTTCGTGCGGTTATTCCGTTGTGGGCAGGGATGATTCCTTTTGCCCTTGCTTACGCCGTGACCGCGCGTAGTGCTGGGCTTAGCATTTTAGATACACAACTCATGAGTATGTTTGTGTTTGCGGGCAGCGCACAGTTTAGTGGGGCGAGTATGTTTCTTACAGGTGCCGCACCTATTACTATTATTTTGACAACCTTTATTATCAACGTGCGCCACTTGCTTTATAGCCTTAGCTTAGGACAAAAGATGAAACTAACGTGGGCGCAGCGTTTTGTTGGCGCACATTTTTTAACGGATGAAGCCTTTGGTATTACGCTGGCGAGTGGTCAAATGAGCTTTGCTTATCTTCTCGGTGCAGAACTCAGCATATTTGTTCCTTGGAACCTTAGTACGCTTGCAGGTAGTTTGCTTAGCGAAGCCATTCCAGATGGCATGAGCCCCGAACGTTTAGGGATAGACTTTATTTTTCCCCTTGCCTTTTTGGCTTTGCTTATCCCGCTTCTTAAAGTGCGTGTAGATTTCGCTATCGCCATTACTGCGGGTGCGTTTGCTTTCATCCTTGCAAATATGTTGCACGTGAATGGCGGTGTAACGATTTTGCTCGTCGGTGTTCTTGGTTCACTTTTGGGCGCATTTGTTACGCGGAGTAATCCATGAGTCCAACACTTACCATTTTCTTTATGGCTCTTGTTACGTATGTGCCGCGCTTACTGGGTTTTATTTTATCGGGTCAAAACGTTTCACCTTTCTGGTTGCGCTTTTTTCGTTTTGTACCTATAACCGTGTTTGCTGCCCTCATTTTTCCAGCGATTCCTGGAACTTCAGGTGAAGTTATCATGCGCATTATTGCTTCTGTTTTAGCGATGCTAGCGATTTGGCGGCTTAAAAGTTTGTGGGTTGGGATTGTGGTGGGAATGGGCGCGTTTTGGTTGCTGCGACTGTTGTAATCTGTAAGGATTCTCAGAACTTATAGGCGTGTTGTTCCAAAACTGACTCTTACACGAGCATTGCTTGCAAGGTCAGATAAAGTAGCTTGAAATGTTTTGAGCTTGTATAGACAAACACTTAAGTAAAAGAAACCAGCCAGACTCGAGGGAGCTGGCTGGAAAAACGTTTAGAGGGAGGATAATTTATTCAGCCCTATTTGAAGAGCATCCCGCAACAGCGTAAAACGCTCTTGCGTGAGTTCATTATCGAGGTTGGAACTCTCGAGACGACTGTTAACTGCTTCGAGAATCTTTTCTAACCTAACTTTACGGCCGTACAGTGACTGCTGTACTTTGCCACCTATCATGGCGGAGCTTAGTACGGCTCTTATGGAATAACCTGAAAGCCTTGGGTCACCCCATCGCTCCAGGATATCTTTAGGTTTGATGTTATGATTCCAGAACTCCGAAGCAAAGAGCTTTGTCTCTTTTTGCTTGGAAACGCGATGTTTACCATCATTTTTATTGGAAGCACATTCATCTTTAATAGAAGAGATTCCTATTATAAGAGCATTGCCTAGATCCACTAAACGCTCTAGTGCGACTTTATGAAGGTTGGAGTGCTCAAGGCGATAGTTAATCGCTTCGAGAAGGTCTTCTAACCTAAGTCTTCGGTAGTGAGCTGAATGCAGGTGTTTATTGCCACCTAGTTTGGCAGACTTTATTATTCCACCCACTGAATGGCCTGAAAGCAATGGGTCAATCCATTGCTGTAAGAACCCTTGAGGACTTTCAGTGTAGTCCCAGAGATGTTCTACATACAGCTTTCTTTTCCTTGGATACAGATATTCTTGCTCCTGGGTATAGGAAGTCTTGGCTGCTTTGAGTACTTTACGTACTCTAGTGCGGACCGCTCCTTTGGGAACTGATAGAATCACCTCTTCTAGTTCTTCAGGAGTTAGTTGAAGAATTATATTTCTCTTTTTCATGGTACATTAGCGCACTAAGTGGTGCGCCACTAAACGTTTGAGCTGAATTTAGCACGTATCTCTAGACTTTAGAATGTAATAAAAACTTAGGTGACGGTCAATATTGCAGAAGATAAAGGTTTATAAGGCGATAAATGTTGAGATGAAGCAGCGGAATGCAAGTAATAGCCTGATAACAGAAGAAGATCCATGAGCAGAGAGTATACACACCACTATGTTCGTCCTTTTAAGACGTTTTACCCTATCGTATTCTACAGACTGACTAATGTGAAACAATCATTGTTATTGTAGATAACTATGGTTTCAGTGGCAATCATCGGTGGAGGTATTTCTGGGCTTGCTACCGCTTATTTTCTTAAACAGTTACAACCTGTATACGATATCAAGGTGTTTGAAAAAGAAACGAGCATTGGTGGTAATTTGCGTGCAACACTGCGTGACGGTTTTACCTTTGATTGGTCAGCGAATGGTTTTTTAACGAATGTTTCAGACACCCTCGAGCTGGCCCAATCTCTCGGGTTAGAAAATGACCTTTTACCCGCCTCAGAAAATGCCAAGTACCGTTATCTTTTTAAGAATAATGCGCTCAAACCTTTTCCCACCTCACCACCTGCATTTCTCAAAACAGAGTTGCTGTCCCCGTTGGCAAAACTCCGTGCAGCTTCGGAGTTTTTTCTTAGTAAATCTTTAGATAAAGAAGAGAGCGTTTATGATTTTATGGCGCGGCACTTTGGGCGCGATGTTGCGGATACGTTTGCAGAGCCTGCGGTGGTCGGTATTACTTCAGGCAATGCAAAAGAGCTGAGTGTAGACGCGCTGTTTCCAAGATTTAGAACGCTCGAGCGCGAACACGGTAGCCTCATCAAAGGTCTTATTGCTGCACGAAAACATGCTAAAGGTTCCGGGAGCCGCTTGACGAGTTTCAAAAATGGCGGTACACAAAAACTTACAGATGCATTAGAGGCTGCCCTGGCTCCCAATCTTCGCAAAGGTGTCAAAGCCGTTCGTATTACCAAAGTGGATAATGGGTATGCGGTTATCTTTAATAGTGGTGAAACCGTTTTAGCAGAAAAAGTTATTTTAGCAACACCTGCATTTGTTTCTGCAACTTTGTTGGAGCCCTTCGTGCCAGAAGCCTCGCTGCTTTTGAGCAGCATTCCTTACGCGGACGTTGCTGTGTTTGGGCTTGGTTACAACCGCATTGATGTTCCTAATGAACTTAAAGGGTTTGGTTTTTTAACGGCACGAAAGGAGAATGTCCGTGCGCTAGGGGTACTGTGGAGTTCGGCAATTTTTCCCGACCAAGCACCTGAAGGTCATGTGATGATGCGTGTAATTTGTGGAGGCGCGGTTGATCCTGACTTTGCAAAACTATCGAAAGAGAACATGCTCGAGAGCGTTCAACGTGATTTGCGCGTGACGATGGGCATAACGGTAAACCCCGTCTTTCTCGAGCATGTTTTATGGCGACGAGGTATTCCACAATATCACCTCGGTCACGTGCGAAAAATGCAACAACTCACAGAAATATTAAATCAGCACGAGGGGCTTTATCTCACAGGCAACGCCTATGATGGTGTCGGTGTCAATGACTGTGTGCGCGAAGCAAAAAAGCTGGTTCAAAGGCTGTAGAAGAGTCTAGAACAGGACTTACGAAAAAGTGGTGTGGTAAGCAGAACAAGGGCGTTGTAACTCCTTGTTCCTCGCAGATATAACGTGTGATGTGAAGAAGCTTGCGTAAGTCCTGTAGAAGTGAAAAACAAGAACACAAAGTGCTGAAAGGCTATTCCACACTTTTCACTCATGACTTTCTACTTTTTGCTCTACCTTGTACTTTAGTGACATGCTTTAGTATGAGCAAAAGTCACTAGAACTCTATTTTGAATTTGGGTTTGGTGTTATCTTTGGCTTGCTAACAACCATTATCTGTATTATCAAGAAAGGAAACATCATGGCAAAAAAACTAACCAACGCTGACGGTGCTCCTATTGCAGACAACCAAAATAGTTTAACGGCGGGGCCGCGCGGCCCCTTGCTCATGCAGGATATTCAGTTGCTCGAGCAAATGCAGCACTTTAACCGCGAGCGTATCCCTGAGCGCGTTGTTCACGCCAAAGGCTCAGGAGCTTACGGTACATTCAAGGTAACACACGACATTTCCAAGTATTCAAAAGCCTCTGTATTTTCTAAACT
>JBOFGY010000155.1:0-4602 GCA_051649365.1 Trueperaceae bacterium | reverse complement strand
CTAACGTTAAGGAAAGAAGCTGCGCCGCAACGAGAGCATGATTTACGCGAAGTGTTTCATGGTGCAAGATGGGTAGCAAGAGCAGGGCAAGTTGGCGGATGATGCCGTATGACTTACCACCTTGGTATACGGTGTATCAACAAATGCAACGGTGTATAAGAGCAGGCGTGTTTGAGAGCATTGTGGATGATTTACGGGTCTTGCTAAGAGTAGCCAGTGGACGAAATCCCGCACCTAGCGCAGCAATTTTAGACAGTCGCACCTTGCAATCGAGCCCTGAGAGTGGTGAACGTGCAGGCTATGACGGTGGCAAGAAACGCAAAGGGAGCAAAGTCCATATGGCCGTAGATACGTTGGGACATTTGCTCACGTTAGTTGTGACCCCAGCCGACGAACACGACCGTGCCCAGATTGAAGAACTTGCCCAAAAGATTCAGGAAGTCACAGGCGACACGGTAGAGCTTGCTTATGTAGACCAGGGTGACACAGGCGATGAAGCCAAAGCAGCCGCCGAGAAACAGGGCATCAAGCTCGACGTCGTCAAGCTCGCTGAAACACGTCAAGGCTTTGTCCTCTTACCTAAACGCTGGGTGGTTGAACGCTCGTTCGCTTGGACAGTGCGGTTTCGTCGTCTGGCTCGTGATTATGAACGCCTTCCAGAAACGCTAGCAGGGTTGCACTTCCTGGCTTTTTCGGTCATAATTTTATCTCCACCTCACGTCGGTCTTATCCATTGTATTGCCTTCGTCGCCAATTTATCAAACGCCACCACACACATTTCTAAATGTTCTTCTTTCGTATCTTCAATTTTGTTGTGGCTAATCCCGCGCAAGCTCTGCACAAACATCATAATCGTCGGCACACCCGCACGTGATACTTCTGCTGCATCATGTAATGGCCCACTTGGCAACTGGTGCGATGTACCTACGGTTTCTTTGATGGCCTCATCACAAAGTTTAATGAGGTCTGGATGAAAGGCAATCGGTTCAATCTGCCAGATACGGCTCCACTCGACAGAAACATTTTCCTCTTTTGCAAACCGCTCACTGGCTTCTTTTGCTTCACGCAACATGGCAGCTAAAACCTCAGCATCTAAGTCGCGTTGGTCGAGCGTCATCTCGCAGCGTCCGACAACAGCCGTGACAATGCCAGGAAACGTCTTGACACTGCCCACAGTACACACTGCATCTTTGCGCTTCTTCGCAATCTCGCAGATTTCTAGGGACAGTTTCGCGGCTGCGCCAAGTGCGTCACGGCGTTTGTACATGGGTGTAGAGCCCGAATGGGCTTCTTGGCCTGTAAAGGTAATGGCGTGACGTTCTACACCCTTTGTACCAAGAACAGCACCTAAAGGTAAATTCAAACTTTCCAAAACAGGGCCTTGCTCGATGTGGAGCTCGAGATACGCCTTAGCCTTCTTTAACTCTTCCTGCGCGTCACCCATGCGGTTAATATCTACACCACAGCGTCCCAGGGCATCTTCTAAACGAACACCGTCTTTGTCGGTGCGGTTGCGCTCGAGGTCGGGGTTCATTGTACCAGCACAAGCTGAAGAACCAAGGAGGCTTCTCCCAAAGCGTGCGCCTTCTTCATCGGCCCAATCCACGAGACGAACAGTCACAGGTGGTTTACCGTTATATTCAGCAGAAATACGGCGCAGAATTTCCAAACCTGCCAGCACGTTTAAGCATCCATCCAACCAACCCCCATTCGGTACAGAGTCCAAATGACCACCGATTAAAAGTTCTTGCTCTGTTTCACCTTTTAGTGTCACCCAAAGATTGCCCGCTTCATCTTGCGTCGTTGTTACAGGTAAACCTGAGAGTTTACTCTTAAACCATTCTCTGGCTTTTACCCAGGTGTCTGTCCAGGCAACGCGTTGTGCGCCGTTGTCATCGCCGGTAAGAGCGCGGAGTTCTTTAAGTTCGGTTAAGGTTCGCTGGGGGTTAAGGGTTGAGGGGTTAAGGGTTGACATAAAGAAAGTATATAACCGTCTGCTATCAACTAGCAGCTATTTATCCTGACGGTTGACAGCTGCCAGCTACCTTTTAGGCTAGACTAAGCCTATGCGCCTTTCTTTCATTTTAGCTTTCATGCTCTCTTTTACTGCTCTCCCTCAAAACACTGTTTCTGCTCAAGACAATTACGCTGAGCGTTTTGACACAGCTTGGCGGCTCGTCAATGAGCGCCACTGGGATGTAACCAAATTACCTGTAGATTGGGACGAGATGCGCGAAAAGTACGAAGAGGACGCACTTGCTGCAAAAGATGACGCAGCCTTTTTTGCTATTGTTGAGAAAATGTATGACGAAGTTGGCGACAATCACTCCACCTTCGTACCACCCCATAAAGTCGCGGAGATTCGCTCGAGCTACGGTGACTTGCCCTGTCTAGGTGTGTTTTCACAAAGCGACAAACAAAACTTAGGTGATATCGAATTTGAACTTTTAGAAAATAATATTGGCTATATCAACCTGCCCGACTTGGCCTCGACGAATGTTGCCATTAACTTGCGCAGTGCCGTGCAAGGACTCAATGCAGAAGGTGCGACAAGCTTTATTCTCGACCTACGTGGCAATCCTGGTGGACGGCTAATTGAAATGATGCAAGTTGCGGGTGTGTTTACGAGAGGCTTTTTGTGGCGCACCATCACACGCTGGGCACTCCCTATTCCGTACCCAGCTGTGGGCAATATTGAGACCGATGCGCCCCTCATCATCCTCATTGATGGTGGCGTGAATAGTGCTGCTGAAGGTTTAGCAGGTGCCTTACAAAAGAAAGGCCGAGCGACCATTATTGGCGAAACGAGTGCTGGTAATGTTGAAGCTGTATTACCTTTTTGCTTACGCGACGGCTCGCAAGCTTGGGTTGCTACAGGTGTGCTGGCTCCCATTGGTGGCCCAACCTGGGAAGGTGTAGGCGTGGTTCCTGATATTGAAGTGAAGGCGAAAGACGCACTCGAGAAAGCGATTGAAGTGTTAAGTGATGGGCAGTAGTCAAACGTTAGTAACCAGCATAGTTTTTCTACTAAACTTCTGACTGCCGACAACTTTTCTAAAACAATGGAACCCCTAACAAACATCCAGCACATCGCAAACGGAGTTACTCGCCTCGAGTTACCTGCTCGCACTTTGCCGCCGTTTACGCACACCAATACTTATGTGGTTGCAGACAGGGGCAAAGCTATCGTCATTGACCCTGGTTTTTACGAAGAAAGTAGTTTGGCACGCTTGCAACAAACCTTGCAGGGTTTGAGACTCGAGTCTATCGTTCTTACACATACACACCCTGACCATATTGAAGGCCTCTCACTTTTGCGAAATGTTTATGGGGATGTGCCTATCTTCGTTCACGACCTTGAACAAAAGAAAGTTTCGCAACACGGCAACGTCATGTCGCTCACTATGAACGAAGCTTTACACGTCGGCACTCTCGAATTGCACCCCATCTTTACGCCAGGGCATAGTCCTGGGCATGTCAGTTTTTACATGCCAGAAGCAGGGCTTGCACTTGTTGGCGATATGGTAGCAAGTTTTAGCTCGATTTGGATTGGTAAACCTGAGGGTAATATTGCCAAATATTTTGCGAGCCTCGAGACACTTCGTCTTCTCAAAGCAAAAATGTTTGCCCCAGGTCATGGTGAGATAATTCAGGAAGTAGGACAAAAACTCGAGGATGTTAAACAACATCGTTTGCAACGGCTCGAGCAAGTTTATAAAGTCTTGGAAAACAAAACCCTCACGCTATCCGAACTGCGCGACAGTGTCTATCCAACCATTGACGCACACATGGCAGGTTTAGCAGAGAAAAGTTTGTTGGCACTTTTAGAAAAGCTCGAGCAAGATAAGCGTGTTACCCAAGCAAATCCAGATACTTGGCTAGGGTTACCGTAAATCTGAATACGAGAGTTCAGTAAAAATCGCATTTTACTGAACTCTCCAAAAACTTAGTCACAGATGGCGTTATTGGCTGCTGGATTACCGTATTTATTGATCCTCAGCAAGACGATGGTAAACATAAGATTGATCAGACCAAGTATATCTAGCACTTCCACGACTCATTGAGACACATACCCGCAGTGACTGAAAGCATTTTTAACCTCGCTAGGTAGGACAGACAAGACCGCATCCTCGAAGGTTTTGATGAGTTTTGGCAAGGAGTCAGGAAGCAAGGTGCGAATGAAGGCTTTGAGTTTAGCGAAGAGATGTTCGATAGGGTTGAAGTCAGGGGAAACGGGAGCAGGATTGTAAGCACTTCAAACACTCTGGGGTTCAGTTCCATGAACTCCGTGAAACGTTAGGGGATAGCGGCGATCAAGGACTCCAGCATTTCCATAGCAACTCACGCACACCCAAGCGTCAACCTTCTACGCAGACCCTCCGTCATGAGGCAAGAAAAGCGAACCGTGAACGCCCCAGCCTCCGTATCACCGTCGAGCATGGGATTCGTGACCTCAACATCTTTGGCATCCTTCAAGAAACTTACCGCAACCAACGTAGGCGGTTTGGGCTTAGACTCCACCTTATCGCTGCTCTTTGTCACCTCACCTATGACCGTTAACCTTTACCCTGGTTGGTGTTCCTGAATTTCGCAAGATGTCTA
>JBOFGY010000154.1:0-14123 GCA_051649365.1 Trueperaceae bacterium | reverse complement strand
TATGGAGAACTTAGTATAGACCTGTCAAGGGTTCAACCATCTTTCGGGGTGCTGCTGAGCGTTGGAGAGTATGAAGCGAAAGACATCCCGAGCGACAAAAGTTTTGAGACAGCGTAAGGCAGCACGTTTGGTTTTACCTGCTTGTTGTTTTTTTGAGAGATAATCTTTACTGTTCTGGTCATAGCGCAAACGAACCGTCATGATGAGGTCAAAGGTTCTGTTGAGCGTGCGGTTACCACCTGTGTTAAGTTGCCGTCGTTTTTGACCGCCACGACTACGTTCTATCGGCGCACAACCAGCGAACATGGCAAAGCTGTGTTGCGAACGAAAGCAACTTGGGTCACCTGTTTCCGCTAATAAGGTAGCAGCATGAACGACACCTCTACCAAGCTCATCAATCAGGCATGAGTTCAAAAATGACACCTTCTAAAAGCTCGTGAATTTCACATGCACCCGAAATACCTGTTTCCGCCATTTCGTGATGCATCTCGAGCGTAATCTTATACGGATTCCGAATGAAAGGTTACATAATTCAGCTCAAACGCAGTGGGATTGTACCTTTCGTAGGGGCGAGGGGCCCTCGCCTCTACAAGCAAATTCGCAATAATACGGCGTTTGAGGTAATTTAGACATTTTGTAAGGAAATAAACGGAATCCGCATTGAGTGATTTAGACCCGTTTAGTTTGGAAAACTCGAGCATAATGTTCAGTTCAGCATTTCATGTGAACGCCCTTGATGTTGCAAAACCCATGTAAATCTGTGAAACAAATCTGTGGAATTCCTAGATAAGTGTCAAATTGGGGTGCTTTACCACGATTTTATACGTGAATTAAACATCTTTCCACACGGGACGAAAACAAGTACAATCAAGCGGTTAAGTCGGCGAGATTGCCTCGCCCAAGTCTTGAAGTGATAAATCAGGTCTTGAAAGTTAGCAAATTATGCAGAATCCTCGAGGAGTCCACATGCGCCGTACCAAAATTGTCGCTACGCTCGGCCCTGCCAGCAGCAACGAAGAAATGATTAAAAAGCTTGTCGAAGCAGGTGTAAACGTTTTCCGCCTTAATTTTTCGCATGGTAAGCCTGAAATGCACAAGGCCAACGTTGCGCTCATTCGAGCCGAGGGGAAACGCATTGGTCGCCCTGTGGCGATTTTGCAAGATTTGCAAGGACCGAAAATTCGCGTTGCCACGTTTGCTAAAGGCAAAATTGAGATTAAAGAAGGCGATAAATTTAGTATCACCTGCGGTGATGACAGCCCTGGCGATAACACGCGCGTCGGCACGACCTACAAAAATCTCTATAACGATGTTAAAGGCGGTGATATTTTACTCCTTGATGATGGACGGTTGTCGCTCAAAGTGTTGGTTGTAAGAGACCAAACTATCGAAACCGAGGTCGTGCTGGGTGGTACGCTCTCGAACAATAAAGGCATTAATATTCCAGGTGCAGACCTTAGTATTCCTGCACTCACTGACAAAGACGTAGAAGATTTGCTCTATGGTGCAGAACTTGAGGTGGACTGGGTAGCCATTAGTTTCGTGCGTAACCGTGATGATTTGCTCTTGGCACGACACTACCTGGCACGGGCGGGCTCGAGAGCCAAGCTCATGGCCAAGATTGAAAAACCCAGTGCGGTCACGCGCTTCGAGGAAATCCTCAAAGAAGTAGACGGTGTGATGGTTGCACGGGGTGACTTAGGTGTCGAGATGCCCCCCGAGCGTGTGCCACTGATTCAAAAGCGCATTATTCGTGCTTGTGTAGAAGCGGGTAAACCCGTCGTTACTGCAACGCAAATGTTAGAAAGCATGATTCAAAGTCCTACTCCGACGCGGGCAGAAGCCAGTGACGTTGCCAACGCCATCTATGACGGCACTGATGCGGTCATGCTCTCCGCTGAAACTGCGGTGGGTGAATATCCCACCGAAGCTGTCAAAATGATGGACAGAATTGCTAAAGCTGTCGAGTCAGATGGACAATATCAAGAGGGAATGCGCGAACATTATCCGCGCCCAGAGGACACCACCGCCGACGCAATTTCTCTAGCGGCGTGTCAGATGGCGCACACCATCAATGCACCCGTCATTGTGACCTTCACCTCAAGTGGCTCCGCTGCGATGCGTGTATCGCGCAACCGTCCACCCTCTACCATTCTCGCCGTTACACCGAACGAAACAGCCTATCGTCAGATGAGCGTGGTCTGGGGAGTTGTGCCGCACCTCCGTGATGATATTCACAGCACAGACGAAATGGTGGATGTTGCTGCGTCATCCATTAGACGCACAAAACTTGCCGACGCGGGTTCACGCTTTGTGATTACGGCAGGTGTGCCGTTTGGAATGCGGGGAACGACGAACTTAATTCGTGTTGAAAGGCTTAAAGAGTAGATAGAAACCCCTATGGATATAATTACGCTACTTGTAAGTGTAATTTCTGCTTTGATTTCTATTTATGTTGGTTTCCGACAAAACAGTTTTAATTCTCGTCTTGTTCAATTAGAAGAGAAGCGATTCGAGCGTGAAAATGAAGAACATCAAAAAGCTGACCTACGCGGATTCTCACGTAGAATGGGACATATTATAGAGATTGTTGTGGAAAATAAAGGTATAGCTCAGGCCGTCAATATTTCAGTCAAGCTTCAAGCTAACAATGAAATTTTGTCTGATAAGAATATTGATAAGTTGCTAAGTAGCGATAGCGTAATAGTTGAGCAAATTGTTCGTGATAACGAAACACCTGATTGGGCAATAATAGAAATTGCCTGGGATGATTTATCCAGTCAAAGGGGAAGTTACTCACGACAATTAAAACTTTTTCACCTTACAGATGGGGCTAGCGACCCCACTCCACATTAACGTTACTTTCTTTTTGGCTTTAGTTAATAGATCTCTTGCACAAATAAGGTTTTCTTCCAAAAAGTCCTTTGTAGTTTGATGCTTGGGGGTATTTATGCAAGAAGTCTAATCTTTATCTGTTCATATTAATAGGACTTACGCAGATTTCTTCAAATGACACTTTTAGTGGCGGAAACAAAGGGCTAACAGCCACCTTGTTTTGCTTACTTCAGCACTTTGCGTAAGTCCTGTATATTGAAGTTGGCGTGAGCGCAGTCGAGGAACATTTTCTTACAATTTCTTGTTCGCTACGTTTGTTCTTACTTTGCCAAAAATCGCTCGTAACCGTGCTTTTCCAACACGTTCTCAAAGCTTTTCCAATTCATAGTCTCTAAGGCAGGATAGTACACGCGCGGTATCGGCTCTTTGCGTTTACGCCCAAGCTCCTGCAAAATTTCTTCACGCAGTGCGTCGGGTGTGACAGACGAGTGATAAATGGTCGCCATGGCAGCCTCGAGCATATCTTTGACATGTTCATCGCCCCTGGCTTCGTGTAGATGCGGATTACGCGACTCAATTTGGAAAACTTCGACAGAGTGCTTCATAACGTGGGGATGGGGACTGCTGCTCACCCCGCCAAATTTCTCGAGCATATTGATGTAGTGATACGGTTCAATGGCGTAGCCTGCTGCGTAATCGAGCACCATGGCGAGTTCTGTAGTGAGCGCGTGTTCGCCAGCGTTGCCGGTTTTAATAATGTCCGTTTCAAAGCCTGTGTAATAACTGAGAAGTCGGTTAAGCATGTGATTCGTTACAATGGAAACACGCCCGTACTTTGCAAAATACAATTCGCTCTCGCGCACCTTGGGTTTGCTTTGCCACAAGATTCTAATCATGCTATAGGGGGACTGGCTTATGGCAAAACCTGCGGCATATTCCTGGATGTATTCATAGACGGCTCCAGGGAAATAATTATCTGAATCAATAAAACCAATATATTTTTTACCCAAAAGCTTGGCGAGCACGGTTGCTAAAATCATGCCTTCAGCTTTACCGCTTTTGATGTTGCCTTCTTCATCTAAAATGTGGGTGTAACCCGCTTCTTGGAAGGCTTCTGCGAAGACAGCATCTTTTTGATGTGCGCTTAGAATCGTGCGCTTTGTGAAGGTGGCCAGACGCTCGAGCGTCTTCTCCTCCATGTTAAACCTGTCAATCGGTTCACGCGGACTTGCAGACACAACTAGTGGCAAACAGTAATGCGGTGTGCCGACAATGACACCTTCGATAAGCCTGAGGCGTTCATTTTTAACGGGAATAATAATCGCCATATCTTTTTGAATTTCGTACAATACTTCCCTTGTGATGTGGCGCACCGTGAAAAGAGATTCACCAGGCAGGACGTCTTCGTTCAGTCCAGCATCGAGTTCATAGACACGTTGAATGGCGTGAATAAGATTGGCTCCAAATCGTTCGGCTTCGTGAGGAATGGCAATTCGCATAGGGTTACGGTATCGGGTATTGGTGATAAAACTGTGATGAGTGGCGGGGTACAGGGTGCAGGGTTCGGATTTTCACTGTACCCTGCACCCCGTACCCTGTAATCCACATAGTATGGAGGGACACAAATTTCCTTGTAGACTTGGCTAAGAATCAGCTTATAACGAGCAGTTAAGGGTTTGATCTTGAAGCGTGTCATAACGCTGAAGGCGTATAGAAAGGGTAGACAATGAAATTAGGGATTATTACAGATTCAACCTGCGATTTAAGGGCAGAGGAGCTGACGCGCCTAGGTATAGAGCGTGTGCCGCTTTATGTAAACTTTAAGGGTGGGATGCACAAAGACTGGTTAGAAATTAATCCCAAAGACATTATTGAAGGCGTAGCTGCTGGGGCGGCGATGCCGAGCACCAGTCAACCCAGTCCACAAGATTTCGAGAACGCTTATAAAAAAGTTATTGATGCAGGTGCGGACAGTATTTTATGTATCACCATTAGCAGTGGGCTTTCAGGAACCTTTCAGTCTGCTAATGTTGCTAAGGCGAATGTAAACGTGCCAGTCACAGTGTTTGATAGCCGCGCTGCAAGCATTGGTTCTGGCAGTATGGTGAAGCAAGCGGTTGTAATGCGAGATAGTGGTGCGAGCCTCGAGGCTATTGTAAAAGCCCTCGAGCACATCCGCGACACGAACTTTGTTTTATTCACAGTAGACACCTTGAACTTTTTACAAAAAAATGGTCGCATTGGACGGGCGCAAGCCCTGCTTGGTGGACTGCTCAATGTCAAACCGTTGTTATCGGTGAAAGAAGGCAAAGTGGAGCCAGTGGGCCGGGCCAGAGGTACCAAAAAAGCAATTAAAGAATTAGTCGATCAAATCCAAACCTATCGTCAAACCCATACAGGCGATTTAGTCATAAGTTTCCTGCACGTGCAAGACCCACCTGCTGCCAACGTGCTACATGAAGCTGTCAAAGAAGCAGGCATTAGCTTTAAGGATGCAGGCACTTATGAAATTGGCGCAGTGATTGCTACCCACGTCGGCCCGGGAACCTTTGGCATGTATATGCATACAGAACCACAATAGGGTGCAGGAAAAGTAAAAGAAAAGTGGAATGCAGAAGGCAAAAGGTAAAAAATTATTCTAACCCTTAAGCCTTCTGCATTTTTATTGTTTTACTAGATTCTGAACAATGTGCTGAATATCCTCTTGGGAAGTGCTTTGCGTGTCGTTCCCTCGCAGGGTGGCAGAGGCTGCCTCGAGGAAAATATCAATGTCTTTAATTTGTTGTCCGGACTGAAGGTTGACAGATTCTGGAAACAGGCCAAAGGGGTCACTTTCTTCTATCTCACCACTGTTATTAATATCCTGCCAGGCAGCCATGACATAGGTTCCTTCTTGCAGTGAGTCAAGGGTATAGGGTTGTGCATTTCGCGTTTGTTCCATTTCTACATAAAATGATTTTTCAGGGTCAATAGCTAGATCACCTTGGCTATTGAGGCAATCACTCTCGAGACAGTAGAGTGCAAACGCCCTGACCAGAGCATCTTCTTCACCTACGTCGGGTAACTCCCCGCTGCTGGTGCCTCCTAAAGCTACGGCTGCATCTACCAACCCTGCACCGCACCCATCGGCAGTACCGCACTCACTTTGAGAAAGTGGTGTTGCTGCAGCTTGCAATGTTGTTACAATAGTCTCGAAGCTTAGGGTTGGGTCTCGGGCTAGTAAAAGAGAAACTAAACCACTAACATGCGGGGCAGCCATAGACGTACCGTTATAAAACGTATAATCCGCTGCCCCTTCAGCATCAAGCACGGTACTTAGGACACCTGCTGGTACATCTCTGCCTTCAAATTCGATGAGTTTCGTAATGTCACCGCCAGGAGCCATTACGTCTACAGCTGTGCCAAAATTGGAATAACTCGCTCGGTTACCGGTGGGGTCAATGGCACCTACGGTGATGACACCTTCACAGTTGGCAGGAAAGGTTGTCGAGGTATCCTCACTCGAGTTGCCTGCCGCAACAACAACAGTGATACCGGCCGCTGCGAGGTCTTGAAAGAAGGCTTCCTCTTCGCTGGGACAGGGCTGATCAATGTTCGAGCCTAAGCTTAAGTTAATAACTCGAGCAGGATTGGAATTATCTGGCACCCCTTCGATAGATTGACCTGCTGCCCAAGCAATCGCCTCTAAAATATCTGTAAAGCTACCACTGCCTGTAACACCAAGGGCGCGCACTGGGACGAGGCGAGTATTCCAGTTTACGCCTGCTACACCCACGCCATTGTTGGTACTTGCTCCGATGGTGCCAGTTACGTGTGAACCATGAAACCCAGAGTCGCCCCCTTCGTCTGTGGGGTCTGCGTCGCGGGCATCGCCGTCAGCGGACGATGCTGCGTCGCTAATAAAGTCATAGCCTGGCTCGGTTTGCAAATCTGGATGGCTGACAATACCTGAATCTACTACAGCAACCGTAATAGGGTTACTACTACCATCTTCAATATCCCAAGCAGCAGGTAAGCTCATTGCTCCGTAGTGCCACTGAGCTTCGTAAAATTCATCATCAGGTGTTTTGAAAGTGTGCAACAGCCAGTTGGGGTGAGCGTACGCTACGTCACTGCGCTGCGCCAAATCCTCAGCAAGAGCAAGGGTGTCGGCTTGACTCAGTGTGCTTGCATTGTTGCTACGGTAGAGTTGTGCTTTACTCGAGGTCAACGTTTTTACCGCGTTTAGTTGCAGGTTTCCAACCGAAAACGTTTGTAGCCTTGCTGTCGTATCTGCCTTAAATCTCACAATGACTTCGCCAGGCACAACCTGAGGACGTGCATTATTTCTAGAACCAATAGAGCCTGGTGCAATAATGGAACCAGAAATAGAGCCAGGGTCATCGCTGCCTTGATTGCTGCTGCAACTTACTAAAAATCCCCCGCCAAACCAGAGCAGAATATAAAAAGGTAAATGGTTGCACCGCACGGTCATCCTCCTTAAAAATCTCTCAGTGTTGTTCAACGTGTTATGAACAAATAAAACCAGTCACTAAAAAAATGCTGCCATAATCCTACACGTTTCTATTCTTTTCTGATGAGTATGTAGTCATCGTGTGCTAATGATGTAGTAAAAGTTTAGGTGGAAATAAGATACGAGTGAAATATCTTACTCGAGACTTTATGAGCTTTTTCAATGCATGTTAAGCAGGTGGCACCGTATCATTTTAGAGATTTGATAGCTGTGCACCGTTCGACCTTGTGCAGCTCAAATTTTGAACTGCACAAATTTACTTACACCTAGGTGACACTTATGACAACTCTGACGAGCAGCTTTTTACAACAGCTTCTTAAACAAAACCCCTTAGGGCTCGAGGTTAGCTCAAATGGCCCCGTAAAGTTTCGTTTTGCCTCCGGTGAAAAAAGCACCACGGCAACTATCAATCACGCACAAATCGTCAAACTCGTCGAAGAAGTAGCATCGCCAAGTCAAATCAAAATGTTGCCGATGAATGGCCAACTCTGGACAGATTACGTGCATAACGGTACACCCCTAAAAGTAGAAGTTCTTTATCTCGCTCCCGAACGCTGGCAAGTAAAAATAGATTCGGGGCAGGGCTCGAGTATTGAAGCAGAACCCACCCAAGTTACTGCTACGTCGCAAGTCACAAGCACGCCACAGATTGCAGTCACACCACAAATTTCAGCTACACCAACAGTTCAGCAACCTAGTGCGAACTACACTGCATCTAGCCAAACCCTAGATCCTATACCTCAAACCCCAACCCCTACACCCCGTACCCCAAACCCTACTGGCGCACCCCGCATCGAATACTACCTCCGCCTTATGATTGAGCGTAAAGCCAGCGACTTGCACATGAGCAGTGAAGCCGCACCGCTCGCGCGTATCAGTGGTGATATTCAGAGCATTGATGGTGACAGAGTGCTAAGTCACAGCGAACTGTACGGAATTTTAATGGACATTATCCCTGAGGAAAACCGCGAGCAGTTTGAAAAAACGAGCGATGCAGATTTTGCTTATGCAATGCCAGGCTTAGCGCGTTTCCGCGCCAATTACTTTACGGATAGAAATGGCATTGGTGCTGTGTTTCGGCAAATTCCTTATGAAATTTTGACATCTGAACAACTTGGTATTCCAAAAGAAGTTTTGAACCTTTGCTGGCTTTCCAAAGGTTTGGTACTCGTAACCGGACCTACCGGTTCAGGTAAATCCACAACGTTAGCTACGCTCATTGATTACATTAATCAAAACAGAAGTGACCACATCATTACGATTGAAGACCCTATCGAGTTCGTGCACCAAAATAAAAAGTGCTTAGTCAATCAACGTGAAATTGGTAAACACACCAAGTCGTTTAAGACGGCACTAAAAGCAGCCCTGCGTGAAGACCCTGATATTGTACTAGTGGGTGAAATGCGTGACCTCGAGACGATCTCGATTGCAGTCGAAACAGCCGAGACGGGTCACTTGGTGTTTGGTACACTCCACACCTCGACTGCACCGAGCACGGTAGACCGCATCATTGACCAATTCCCCGCCGAGCAACAAGCGCAAATTCGTGTGATGCTCGCCGAATCGCTTAAAGGTGTTGTTTCGCAAGTGCTCTGCAAGAAAAAAGAAAAAGGCCGCGCCGCCGCCTATGAAATTTTGATGGGGAACTCTGCGGTCTCGAACCTCATCCGTGAAGGAAAAACCAATCAGCTTAAGAGCATTATGCAAACGGGTAAAAAAGAAGGCATGATGACGATGAATGACAGCCTCCTCGCACTCGTCAAAGCGAACACGGTAGATGCCAAAGAAGCTTACGTGAAAGCGGTGGATAAACAAGGTCTAAAGATGATGTTTCAGCAGAACGGGATTAAGATTGATTTGGCGGATGTAGCGGAGTAAGACTGAGTAGCTGTGTTTGCAATAAAGTAAACTTAAACCAGGACTTACGCAGAAGAGGAATAGTAAGGAGAACAAGGGTGTTGCAACCTCTTGTTCCTCGCAGATAACAATGTAATTTGAAGCAATCTCTTTTCTATACATTCTCCGCTATAACTTAGGTGAAAAGAGATTGCTTCGTGGATACAGTAGTGCTTAGCTTACAGACGATTGAAAGCGCACAAACTGAGACTCGCAATGACGAGGAACAGTGCAAATGGCGTGCTTTGTGCCAGCTAGACTAAAAGTTTTTTAGATGACTCGAGTCCTAGTCTACTAGGCTCGAGTAAGCAACGCAACCAACAACGCTAACCTGTCTAGCGTTTCTGAAATGCGAATATGTTCGTGTCGTGCGTGTGGCCCTTCGCCAGCGGAGCCTAGACCATCGAGTGTGGGGAGGCCGATGGCAGAGGTAAAGTTCCCGTCTGAACCACCACCAACGATAGAGCCTTCTAAAGTTAGCCCGAGCGATTTCATGGCTACCTTGGCTTCTTCAAACAACGCTTGATTTTTTTTATCAAACTCTAAGGGGGGACGGTTCATACCCCCTGTCATGGAAACGGTGACTCTCAAGTCCTTCACTTTATAGACACGCAACGCTTTTTCGACACGTTCTGCCTCGCTAAGTTTCAACACACGAAGGTCTAAGCTGGCATGAGCTTCTTCGGCAATAACATTGCTCACAGTGCCACCTTTCGCTACAGTTAAATTCACCGTCGTGCCTTGGTCGTCATCAGTTAGCTTTTCTGCTTCAAATAAAAAGTTAGCAAGTTCGCGGAGGGCACTGGCTCCGTCTTTGGGATTGTTGCCTGCGTGCGCGCTCTTGCCCTTGAACGTCACTTCAAAGCCCCCGATGCCTTTGCGCCCAACTTTGAGTGCGCCGTCATCGCGGCTGGGCTCGAGCACGAGCACACGGTCATGTCGTTTGGCCTGTGATTCGATAAGCTGTTGCGAATGTTCACTGCTAGTTTCTTCATCTGAAGTGAGCAGTAGTGTTACAGGGCCTTTGAGCGCAAGACCATGTTTTTTACTAAGGCGCATAGCGTGAATGGCTGTTGTAATACCCGCTTTCATATCGAGAACGCCAGGCCCGTAAAGTTTGTCCGCTTCTTCGCGCAAGGGCATTTGCTTTAAGGTGCCAATGTCCCACACGGTATCGAAATGGCAGAGGAGCAGTGTAGAGGTGTCGCCGGTTGCGTCGCGCCGCGCGACGAGTTGGTCACCAACAACGTTTTGTGAAAGTCGCTCGACGGCCCAAGCGTCTGCTTTGAGCACATCTTCTAAATAATCTGCAACGTTATCGTTAGCCGCTTTGTCGTGCGTGGGGGACTCGAGCGTTACTAAGTCTTTAAGTGTTTTCAAATAAGTGTCGCGCTCTGCTCTGGCAAGTTCACGTAAGTTCATAGCAGAGAGCTTAACCGAATTTTAGGAAAGTGTGGTAGCTGGAAGACTGAAAGGGGAATATCTTGAGATTTCTCCATGAGCTAAACATAGTGTAATGACTTTTTATCGGCTGAATGAATTTTATGGGATTGCTTTGTGGGTGTAATCATGATGAACTAGGTGTGTTTTTGGATAGGTGTCAAACGGGGGCTCGCAATGACACAATAAAGTTCAGAGCTTGCCTGATGGCAAACTCTGAAGCTCGAGATCATTTATTATAAAGCACTTAAGCCTTAGCAGTTTCGCTCGCGTGAATATTTCTGAGTACCGTGTGCAAAATACCACCGTTGCGGTAGTAATCAATTTCTACCGGCGTATCAATGCGGCAAACAACATTAAAGGATATGTTGCTACCGTCTTCTTTGGTTACGTCCACAGTAAGTTCTTGACGAGGTTTTACGTTGTCGTCAATGTGAATGGAGAAGTTTTCTTTACCTGTTAAACCTAAGCTCGTTGCATCTTGTCCATCTTTGAAAACAAGCGGCAACACACCCATGCCGACCAAGTTGGAGCGATGAATTCTTTCAAACGATTTGGCGATGACGGCTTTCACGCCAAGGAGGAACGTTCCCTTCGCAGCCCAGTCACGGCTCGAGCCCATTCCATAATCCACACCTGCTAAAACAATCGTTGGGATGTTTTGCGCTTTATAATTCAAACTCGCGTCATAAATACTCGAGACTTTTCCAGTCGTGAAGTCTGTGGTGAAGCCACCTTCGGTGCCTGAAGCCATTTGGTTTTTGAGGCGAATATTGGCAAAGGTTCCACGTGTCATTACATGGTCATTACCACGACGGCTGCCGTAACTGTTAAAGTCTGCTTTCTGCACACCTTTATCTTGCAAGAATTTTCCAGCCGCACTGCCAAGGTCAATATCACCAGCAGGGGAGATGTGATCTGTCGTTACCGAGTCGCCAACTTTCACCAAAACTTTTGCGTTAACGATGGGTTGAATAGGGTCAGGCTTGGCCTTCATGTCAATAAAGAATGGTGGCTCCTGAATATAGGTCGAGTCTTCATCCCAGGCAAAGAGCTCGCCACCTTTCACAGGAATTTTATTCCACTCTGCGTTTGAATCTTCAATGCCTTTGTACATGCGCTGGAAAACAGCGGGGTTCATGGCTTTGTCCATGTGACTTGTAATGTCTGCGAAGGTTGGCCAAATTTGGTAAAGGAAAACATCTTCACCATTCTTGCCCTGACCAATGGGCTCTTTGGTGAGGTCAATATCAACAGTTCCTGCCAAGGCGTAAGCCACGACGAGTGGCGGTGAAGCGAGATAGTTTGCTTTGATGTGTGGATTGATGCGCCCTTCAAAGTTTCTGTTACCAGAGAGAACACTTGCAGCTACCAACTCACCTTCTTTAATTGCGTTGACGACTGGCTCAGGCAGTGGCCCAGAGTTACCGATGCAGGTCGTGCAGCCGTAACCAACCACATAGAAGCCGAGTTGCTCGAGATAAGGCAAGAGTCCTGTATCTTTCAAATATTCCGTAACAACTTTAGAACCAGGGGCGAGCGAAGTCTTCACCCAAGGTTTGCTGTCAAGTCCAGCCTCTACTGCTTTTTTAGCGAGGATGCCTGCCGCAAGCATGACCGAAGGATTACTCGTATTCGTGCATGAAGTAATGGCGGCAATGACGACATCACCATGTTTCAAATCAACGGTGCCACTTTTAGTCTCGAGCTTGCCTGTTTTTTGAAGTTGTTCTTCTGTTAAAGCAAAGCCACGTTTTTCAATCGGTGCGCGGATGTCGGTTTGCCAGTTTTTCTTCATGTCTGCGACGAGCACTCTGTCTTGTGGGCGTTTGGGGCCAGCGAGCGAGGGTTGCACTTGTGAGAGGTCTAGCTCGAGCGTGTCCGAGAACACGGGGTCGGGTGTCTCGTCTGTTCTGAACATGCCCTGTGCCTTGTAATATTTTTCAACCACCTCAACTTCATCTGGGAGGCGGCCTGTTTGGGTGAGGTAACGTAGCGTTTCGCTATCCACTGGGAAGAAGCCCATCGTGGCACCGTATTCGGGAGCCATGTTTGCAATTGTGGCGCGGTCAGCAAGCGTGAGGTTAGATAAACCAGGCCCGTAGAACTCCACGAATTTTTCCACCACGCCTTTTTTCCTCAGCATTTGTGTAACGACGAGAACAAGGTCAGTTGCAGTGGAGCCTTCAGGAAGTTTGCCCGTAAGTTTGAAACCAACAACTTGTGGTGTGAGCATGTAAATCGGTTGCCCGAGCATGACGGCTTCTGCTTCAATGCCACCAACGCCCCAACCAACCACGCCGAGACCGTTAATCATGGTCGTGTGTGAATCGGTGCCGACGAGTGAATCTGGATAGACAACATCCATATCACCGTGCGGTTGGCTTTGTACGCCCTTGGCGATGTATTCCAAATTGACTTGGTGAACAATGCCCGACGCAGGCGGCACGACACCAAAGTTTTTGAACGCTTTTTGTCCCCAGCGCAAAAATTCGTAGCGTTCAATGTTGCGCTCGAACTCAATTGCGGCGTTATTTGCCAAGGCAAGAGGTGAGTCGTATTCATCCACTTGCACAGAGTGGTCAATGACCAAATCCACGGGCACGAGCGGATTGATGCGCTGCGGGTCGCCACCCATGCGCTTCATGGCACTACGGAGTGCGGCAAGGTCAACGACTGCGGGAACGCCTGTAAAATCTTGCAAGATGACTCGAGCTGGCTTAAAAGGAATTTCCACTTGTGCTGGGTTTTTTGCATCAAACGCAGCGAGTGCCTTCACGTCATTCTCGGTCACGTCGTAGCCGTTTTCGTTGCGAAGGAGTGCCTCGAGCAACACCTTGATTGAAAAGGGCATCTTGTCAATGTTGCCTAAACCCATCTCTTGCAGTTTAGAAAGACGATACAAGTACGCCTTGCCCAAACCTGTCTCGAAAGTCTCCCTTGCGCCGAAGCTGTTTTTTGCTTTTAGGTCTGCCATAGCTCTCTCCTGACTTGAGTGTTCATTAGTTTTACCTTATTCGCTGCGGAAATTGTGGGGAAATTTTACGTTTTTGGAACGAGTTCTGCTAACGGAAGGGTATTTGCTGAAGCCCCATCGCCAGTTACCGCGCGGCGATGGTAGTCTATCTGCCCCAAGTGATAAGCAAGATGGCTCAGCAAGTGAAAGAGCATCTGCTGGGTTGAGAGTTCCATACCTTGTTTACGATCTGGGAAGAGTTGACCTAACACGCTTTCGTCCAGTTTGGAAAAGGTCGTCAGAATAGCCTGGCGGGTTGCCCCAAGTTCTTTCTTCAGTTTTTCCCTAGAGCGTGTTATGCACTTTAGGTGCTGCCCATCAGGTCAGTGAAGCGTTTAAGTAGGACAATGGCAAAGGCTAAAAAATGTAGACCAGCCAAGGTTTTTGGCAAACGTTCATAGTCACGAGCAAGTCTGCGAAAGC
>JBOFGY010000153.1:0-1516 GCA_051649365.1 Trueperaceae bacterium | reverse complement strand
ATGATGGCAGGAGCCTGAAGATATTTCGCCTGATTGCTGAGCAGTGAACTGGTCTGACCATCCGTTAAACCCCGAATAAAAATAGTTGAAGTCGTCGCGTAAGCAACCACGAGCACGAGGAGAATCGTTCTCCTCTTTTGCCTGAAGATGTTGCGCCACGCGAGTTTGAGCGTTGTAAGCATGAGACTTCCTTTCTTACACCAGCTTAGGAAAGTTCGTGGGGATGCGGTAGTGTGACTTCGCAGCTAAAAGAATGACAGGTGTCATGGGTGAATATGACATCTGTCATGTTTGGCATCAGTCTTGTCTGTAAATCCTTGCCTTTTACACCAAAATCTTCTATCCTAATTTCATGACGATTGAGTTTACCAGCGAGCAAGAACAGTTCATTAAGCAGAGTCTCGCGTCAGGACGCTATAGCAACGAGGCTGAGGTCATCCGTGAAGCTCTGGCTTTGCTGCAAAAACAGGAGCGTGAGCTTGCAGATATGCAGGGCATTTTCACGCAGGCGCATCGCCGTAATACTGGGCTTGATGTAGAAGCAACTTTTGATTTAATCGAGCAAGAGGTGCAAGCACACCGTAAAGGCCGCAAGCACTAAATGCGAGTGGTTTTAGACACGACCACCCTTATTTCTTCGTTTATCAGCCGAGACAGTTACCCTTACAAAGCTGTAAACCTCTGGTTTCAAAAAGAATACACGCTAGTCACATCTCACTGGCAGATTGAAGAACTACGTGGTGTCAGTCAACGACCCCACATCAAAACACTCATCACCGAGCACGAAGTAGGGCGGCTCATCAACTTGCTACGGAAAAAAGCGATTGTTCTTAAAGACTTGCCGGACACAGCTCATTCAGCCGACCCTGATGATAACCCCATTCTCTCGGCAGCGATTGCCGCGCAAGCGCAGTACATCGTTTCAGGGGATAAGAAGCATCTACTTTCGTTGAAATCAGTCAGAGGTATTTCCTTCCATCATTACTGCGCGTGAGTTTGTAGCATTGTTTGCTTAGGAAACATGTGTGGCATTTTTTGACTCAGATGTGGCTTTTACATAATTAAGGTGTGAGGCTTATTTGCTATTGTAGCAATGTGGCTATTGCCGAAACAACATTTAACGTCAACAAGAAACAAGACGCAGGTCTCGAGCCCGGCTTACTTAGAGCCTTCCGCCTGTTTAACCTCACGCCAGACCTGAGCGTTCTGGGGCTTTTTCTGGCCCCGCTTTTTCCCAATGTCGCAACACGCATTCCCGCCGAGGTCATGCCGGGTGGGGTCACACGGGGCTTTGTCCTTTACGCTGTGGTCTCGAGCCTCATTCAGTTACTTTATTTTCTCTGGCCACATCTACCCAAACGCCTCGGACAGCTTTATTTTCCCATCGGCATTGTTCTTGGCACCGCCATTCCGTTGGGGCGCATTCTCTTTATTCTCTATGCCAATCCCGAATGGTTCTACCGCCAGCTACCCAGTGGACTGTTACAAACCTATTTTCTTATTCCGCTTATTTTTA
>JBOFGY010000152.1:0-11385 GCA_051649365.1 Trueperaceae bacterium | reverse complement strand
TCGCTTTTGCGGCCTTTGAGCCCTGCGTTCAAAATCTCATCACTCACTGTAACCATCTGGATATTGCGCTCGGCAAAGAGTGGCGCAATCACACCTGTTACGTGTGCGCCCACATCAATACCCACTTCATCCAAAAGTTTAAGCGGCCCAACTGGAAAGCCAAACGCAGTCATCGCGTCATCTACTGCGTCAACGGTTGCGCCTTCTTGCAAAAGTTTTAGGCCTTCGTCCATGTACGGAAACAAAATGCGGTTGGCGTAAAACCCTGGTTTATCACCCACGACAATCGGCGTTTTACCTTGCTTGAGCCCGACATCAATCGCAGTACCGAGAGCCCAGTCTGCGGTTTTATCTGTTTTGATAATTTCAAGTAGCGGCATTTTAGGAACAGGTGAAAAGTAGTGCATTCCGAGGACAGCTTCAGGGTGCGCTGCGTTCGCGGCGATTTGACCAATCGGAATTGAAGAGGTGTTCGTTGCAAAGACGTGACCTTCAGGTGCAACCGCCTCGACATCACGCAGAACTTGCTGTTTTAGCTCGAGTGTTTCCAACACCGCCTCAAACGTCACGTTCGCAGTATTAAATTTTTCGTAATCCACTACAGGCGTAACCCTCGAGAGGATTTCGTCGCGCTCGAAGTCACTCATGCCTTTGCCGACACGCTTAGACACATCTTTGTAGATATTGCCTTTACCCTTACTGGCAAACTCGAGCGTCTGGTCTTTCAGTAACACACTGTAGCCAGCTTGCGTCGAGACCTGAGCAATGCCCGAACCCATCAGGCCTGCACCAAGCACACCAACGTTTTTGACAGGCTTTGCTAAAGATTTGTACGGATTTTTTTCTGCGGCATTTTTCGCAAAGAACAAGTGGCGCAGGGCTTTAGACTCTGGTGTGAACACGAGTTCAGAGAAGTTTTGAATCTCAGCCTCGAGCCCAGCCTTAAACCCTTTGGTCATCCCCGTGCGAATGGTTTCAATAATTTTGGGTGGGGCGGGAAAGTTGCCCTTGGTTTTTTCTTGCACACTTTCGGCAGCTTTGTTGTAGATGATGTTGTTGAGGGGTGTTTTCTCGAGCAGTGTTTCAGTGAGTTTTGCTTTGCGCTGTTTGTGTTCGATTGAGCCATCAACAAGTCCGAGTGCTGCTTTTTTGGCGGCTTCCAATAATCCTGCTGGGTGAATCGTCGCGTCTACCAGACCCATTTTTCGTGCAGGTTTGGCATAAACATTTTTACCCGTCAGCATCATTTCTAAACCCTGCTGAAGTCCAACAAGTCTTGGTAAACGCTGTGTGCCGCCAAGCCCTGGCAACAACCCCAGATTTACTTCTGGCAGTGCAAAGAGCGTGCGCTTGTGGTCTGTGGCAAGGCGGTAACTACAGGCCATCACGAGTTCCAAACCACCACCCACACAGGCTCCGTGAATCGCAGCAACAACAGGTTTCTTGAAATTTTCCAACCGGTTAAACAGCGCGTGACCCTCACCGATGAGTTTGACGACTTCATCTTTCGTTTGAAACGCCGCAAACTCTTTGATGTCTGCGCCGACAATAAAGCTGTCTTTCTTGCGACTTATGAGGACGAGAGATTTTACGGTGTCATCGGACTCGAGCCCCGTTAAAAGTTCACCAAAACTTTTAAGTGCCTGGGTTGAAAGCGTGTTGACCCGCTCGCCCTCCTGGTCTAAATAAATAATTGCAATGCCGTTTTCGTTTTGAACATCGAACATTTTGTATCACCTCGTAACGTCGTTTATGTTTACCGCTTCGTAGGGGCGAGGGGCCCCTCGCCCCTACGGTGTAATTTGAAACAACCGTACATTTTTATTTCACCGTTCGTTATACAAAATAAACGTTTATTTTTATTTCACCAAAGGGCGCACAGCCGTAGCTTCGCTTGCTTTCAGGCCACGCCCCTACAACACCAAAAAAATGTTTTCATTCTGCTCTTTCCAACAACATCGCGTGACCCAAGCCACCTGCCGCACACGCCGTTACTAACGCAAATTTTCCGCCTTCGTCGTGCAAACGGTTTGCTGCGGTTGTCACGAGCCTCGAGCCCGTCGCACCAAAAGGATGACCCAGCGACAACGAACCACCCCAGGTGTTGATTTTGTTCATGTCTATCTTGGCGATGGCTTCAGAGCGTCCTAGTTTTTCCGCAAACGTTTTAGACTCGAGCGCACTGAGTACCGCCAACACTTGCCCCGCAAAGGCTTCGTGAATTTCAATCACATCAAGGTCGTTATAGGTTAAACCGTTACGTTCCAAAATTTTTGGTGTGGCGTAAGCTGGGCCCAATAATAATTCTTCTCTCGGGTCTTGGGCGACAAACACAAAATCTCGCACGATAGCTTTTGGTTTGTAACCTAGTGCTTTTGCTTTTTCTTCGGTCATTAACAAGGTGGCAGAGACACCATCGGTTAAGGGTGAAGCGTTGCCTGCTGTTACGGTGCCAAACGGTTTTACAAAAACAGGTTTAAGTTTTGCGAGTGCCTCGAGACTGGAATCCTCTCTAAAGGTATTATCCTTCGTGAGTGATGCAAACTTAGGCGGCACAGCCGTTGGGATGATTTCACCTGTCAGTTTGCCGTCGTTGGTTGCCTTCGCGGCCATCTGATGTGAGCGCAGCGCATATTCATCTTGTGCTTCACGCGAGACACCAAACATAGCAGCTAACTTATCGGCACTCTCCCCCATCACTTCGCCTGTCGAAAATTCGGCAATCGCGGGTGCCTGTGGCAGAAAATCACTGGGGCTTAACCCTTTCAGGAATTGAGTGTACTCGAGCGGGCTTTTATATTTGCGCGACTCAAAAAACTTTTGGCGCACGTCTTTACTAAAACCCACTGGTACGTCACTAAGAACTTCCACACCGCCAGCAATGGCAATCTCTGCCTGACCCGTTTGCAGCATCATGGCAGCGTCTGCTATAGCGCGACTCGAGGAGATGCACGCCATCGTCACGGTGTAAGCGGGTGTGGTGTTTGGGAAACCTGCGCCAAGCGCAGCGTCGCGGGCGACGTTACTCGTCGAGGTGTTTTGCACCACAGTTCCCATGATGACGGCATCCACCATCTTTGGGTCTAGGCCGTTACGAACTAAGATGCCTTTGAGTGCTTCGCGCGCGAGGTCATAGGAAATGAGGTCAAAATACTCCGTGCCTGACCGCATGAAAGGTAAACGGGCTCCATCTATCAGAACAACTCTTGGCTGCGATAATTTTGTACTAGGTTCAATCATTTGATCTAGTGTACAACGAAACCAACCGAAAGGCACGTCATTAGAGACATGCTGAAGGCTTTGACGTTGCAATAAAGCTGCAAGACTCGAGCAACAATACAAGCTAATTGCCGTGTTCTACTGTGATGACGACCTTACCCCTAGCACGTCCGGTCTCGAGATAGCGAATAGCTTCAGGAACTTCTTTTAATGGGTAACACTTATCTATCACAGGTTTTACTTTGCCCGACTCGAGAAGCTCCTTGAGCAAAAGTAAATCTTTTTTGTTTGCTTTCGCCGTCGCCATGAGGCCAACTTGCTTGCCTCCCTTTTTAGATGTCAATGGCCCAATGACCATAGTCTGAAACAGTAAGGACATTGAAGTAAAACCAGCAACCGAAGCAATACCTGTGGGCGTTAAGGCACGCTTCAATTCTGCAACTGAACGATTTCCCACGGCATCAAAAATCAAATCATACTGACGACCATTGTTCGTAAAATCCTCTTTGGTGTAATCAATCACAGAATCAGCACCGATGGATCGCACTAGCTCGAGATTGCGCGTGCTACACACGCCCGTCACATCCGTTGCGAATGATTTAGCAATCTGCACCGCAAATGTACCTACGCCACCCGAAGCACCGTTTATCAAGACCTTTTGCCCTGCTTTAATCTGCCCTTTATCACGCAGACCCTGCAAGGCAGTAAATGCCGCTAGCGGAACGGCGGCAGCTTCTTCAAAAGATAAATTCGCTGGCTTCAACGCTAAATATTCTTCTCCAACACAAACATACTGTGCAAAACTGCCCAACTGGTTAAGGGGTAATTCTCCAAAGACTTCATCACCTATTTGAAACTGTTGTACATTTTTGCCTATCGCCTCGACGCTCCCTGCAACATCTGCACCAAGTCTTGTATTTTTGGGCTTCAAGAGTCCATTCTCCAAACGTGCCAAGAACGGGTCTGCACGCATTAAATGCCAATCGGCAGGATTGGTGGCTGCTGCATGAACTTTGACGAGAATTTCGTCATCTTTAGGTGTGGGCTTGGCTATTTCTTTTAGCTCCAATACATCAGGGGAACCGTATTTTGTATAGACAATGGCTTTCATAGCGAGAACTCTAAGGTTTTGGCGTGCTTTCGTAATCCTCTAAAAGTAGGACGTAACAGCATCTTCTTGGAACTCGAGCAATCAAAAAGCCCCATCATTGATGAATCAAAAACTGAGCTCAATATATCGCGTTAAGGTGACAGCTAGGCTTCAGACCCGCCAAACTAAGACTATGAAACGACTTTATTTTCTCTTACTGGCTATACTCTCCACATTCGTTCTTGCGGAATCCAAAGAAATTCAAGCTCAGCTCGATGAAGCCATCACCCTCAACGTAGGTGATACAGCCACCATCTCGGAGCTTCGCGTCACGCTCGTCAGTGTAAACGATGACGGCTGTGGCAGAGCGCGTGAATGTTACTGGATAGCCTACAGAGATGCCACCTTTCAAGTTTGGCAGGGTGAAGAGGATTTAGGTGAAATAGCTTTATCTACAGCCTCGAGGGAAGACAGCAAACGATTTGTTAGGGTTGGAGAGTATTACATCATTCTAAAAGATGCCATTGGGTATGAAACAGACATAGACACGGCTGAATTTTATGTGACGAAGACGCTCGAGCTTTACCAAAATCAATATTGATAAACTGAGGGTATGGACAAGCTCGAGACCATCGCCAAACAAATCGCAACTAAAGCGCATCAGGGTCAAGTAGACAAAGCCGACCAACCTTACATCACACACCCAGAATTTGTTGCCAGTCAGGTCACAGGGGATGAAGCAAAAGCTGTCGCCTGGCTTCACGATGTCGTTGAAGATACATCTGTCACCTTTGATGATTTACGTGCTGCGGGGTTGAGTGAAGCTGTGATTGCAGGCGTTGATGCCATTACCAAGCGAGACGACGAAAACTATGAAACCTATTTAGAACGTGTTGCTGCAAATCCGTTAGCAAAAGCGGTGAAGCTCGCTGATCTGACGCACAACATGGACACGAGTCGCTTGAAAGTGATTACTGATAAAACAAGGGAGAGGCTCGAGAAATACAAAGTTGCATTTGCCAAACTCAGTGGATCACATTCGCTATGATTTCCGAATAAAATCCAAACGTTTAATCTCTCCATCTTGTAGTTCGTAAACAGCCACAACATCAAACGGTTCGTGCTCTGGGCTTCGGCGCACTTTCTCGTGATCAATGACCCAATCCCCTATCACGATACGGTGAACGACCTCTGTTTTATTCAGTGGGAATTTCTTAAACACTTCTGTATACCGCTCGAAAATCTCTTCTCTACTTTGCTGTGTTGGCTTGTTCGGGTGTTCGTATACGACGACATCGGGAGCAAATAGGTCTGCAAAGCCCCTTGCGTTACTCGAGTTATAAGCATCTACCAAACGGTCAATTATCCTAGTATTGTCATTCGAGGTCATCCGTATCTCCTGACAAAAATTCTAACATGGCATGACTGCTCATAACCCCAGTTCAAGCTGGAGAGCGAAAACTATTTAATGTAAATGTACTGCATTGAAATAGTGAAATTGCTTTAAGCCAAAGGCGCAACTGTATCCGTTGCAATCGTTCGTGCTGACGACGTGCCCTTACCAAAAAACGGCATCACCATTTCACCAAAACGTCTCGCTTCATCCAAGTGCGGATAGCCCGACAAAATAAATGTATCAATCCCGAGGCTTTCATAATCACGAAACTTTGCCGCAACCTGTTCGGGATTACCCACAACGGCAAGCCCCACACCCGTTCGCGCTATGCCAACGCCTGCCCAGAGATTTGGTTCAATCACTAGGTCGCCACTGCTCGAGAGTTCAATCTGTCGCCGTTGCCCTGTGCTTTGTATGCCGCCATGCGAAGCAAGAAACGCCTTGCGAACATCAGGGTCAATTCTCGAGATCATCCTTTCGGCTGCCAACCACGCTTCGGCTTCGGTCTCGCGCACCAAAACATGAACGCGCAAACCCACACGGATGTTTTTGCCTTTTGCTCTCGCTAATGTTTTTACATTCTGCACACGCTCTGCAATCACGTCGCGCTTATCTGCCCATGTCAAATAAACATCTGCCAAATCAACCGCGATTTGCTGCGCTTCTTCACTCGCGCCGCCCAAATAAACAGGAATCGGCTGCACGGGTTTTGGCTCGAGCACCGCGCCTTCAACGGGATAATAGGTTGACTGGTGCGTCACAGGTGTTTCATTCCAGAGTTTTCGCATCAGCGTGAGGTAATCACGGGTTCGCTCGAGTTGTGTTTCCTTATCGCCAAAATCTCCGTACATGGCACGCTCTGCCGCGCTCGAGCCCATTACCATATTGATTCGCACGCGACCAGGAAAAAGATTTTGTGCAGTAGAGGCCATCTTTGCAAACTGTGCAGGATGATAAATACCAGGGCGTGTAGCAATAAGTAAACCCGCCCCCTTCGTTCGCGCTAAGAGTGCCATCGCCACCGTCCAGGTTTCGTGAACCATGTGGTAGTTCACTGCTGTGAGAAGGCTCGAGAAACCCATCTCGGCACTTGTTTCGATTAGACTTGAGAGATACTCGAGCGTCGGTTTGCGCGGCGGTAAATCTTTCGTTCCCAAAAATTCACCATCATGCGCGAGGTGGCAGAACCATAAAAATTCTGTTTGAGGTTTTTCAGTTACATTCGTTGACATACATCTCCTTGCACTCTTCCACTAGCGGCGACGCAAGGGGTTAAAACACCCTTGCTGCCTGCAAATATTCACCATTTATTTTCAGCAAGGTGGCTTCAGCCCCTTGCTACACCACATTGAACGCACGTCATGTGTAAACTTCAAATACACATTACCCCTTCACACCACCTGCTGCCAGCCCACTAATAATACGTTTCTGAAACACCAAAATCAAAACAACAAGCGGAATCATCCCTATCGTAATCGCCGCGCTAATAACATGCCAAGGGAACGCATACTCGCCTTGATAGAGCGTAATCCCGACGGGTACGGTTCGCATACTGAGTGTCGTGTTAAAGGTAACGGCAAGCAAAAATTCATTCCAGGAATTTACAAAAACAATAATCGCTGCCGTGACAATACCCGGCGCACTTAGTGGCGCGATAATGCGGAAGAGTGCTCCCACTTTACTCGTGCCGTCTACGAGGGCAGCACTTTCTAAATCTTTAGGAATGAGCTGGAAAAAACTTGTCAGAGTGAGTATAGCTATCGGCAAACTTAGGGCGATGTAGGGAATAATCAAGGCGGGGTAGGTGTTAAGCAGATTCGGTGAGATAAGTGTTTCAGGTAAGAAAGAAAGACCGAGATTATGCAAGAAATTTATAATCGGGCTAAGGACGGGAACCTCGAGCCCCCCTAAAAATAAACGGTAAAGCGGCACGAGCAAAACAATCGCAGGAAACATGCTCGTCATCACGATAAGCGTGAGGATAAATTTTCGTCCTGGTAGATTCAGCCGCCCGAGTGCGTAGCCCGCCAGCGCAGCAAATAACACACAGAGCAGCGTCGCAGAAACCGAGACAACCGCAGAGTTCCATAAGAAACGGTGAAACGGCAAACTGCGGAAGACTTGTACATAGTTTTCAAGCGTAGGTGAAACAGGTAAATACGTCGGCGGTGTACGCAGCAACTCACTCTCGGGTTTGAACGAAGTCAGTATCATCCACAGGAGCGGAAAAAATCCGTTGATGCAAAGAAGAAGTAAACCTAAGCCCACAAAAATCTTCTCGATAAGACTTTGTTTGTCCATTGCTCCGCTACTCGTCACGGTAAATCCACCTTAAATAAATCATCGTCCCGCTTAGGCTCATCAAAAACAGCATGACCGATAATGCAGCAGCGTAACCAAGGTCTAAACTCGAGGTCGTGCGCTGAATGTAAATGCCTAAAACTTCCAGGGTTCTGCCTGGCCCACCTGCGGTAAGCGCGTAAGGAATATCAAACGTTTGAAAGGCCGTGAGTGTACGAAAAATCAGGGCAACCGCAATCGCAGGGCGCAGGAGCGGCAAGACGATATGCCAAAAACGTTGCCAGCGATTGGCACCATCTACATGGGCAGCCTCGAGCAAACTGTCATCTATAGATTGCAAGCCTGCCAGCAAAATCAGTGCAACAAATGATGAAGTCGTCCAGATGATTGTGAGATTGACGACGACAATCGCAGGAACTTCTCTCGAGAGCCACAAAGGCCCAGTAATGCCGACTCGAGACAGCAAATCATTGATGACACCTTGTGTGGAGTTAAACATCCAGGCGAAAACAATACCGACAAAAACACGCGGCATCACCCAAGGCACGAGCAGCGCAATGCGTGCCAGCCACCGCCAGCGCGATTTGATATTGGCCATGAGTGCTAAAGGAAGACCGACTAGAAATGCACCTGTCACACTTACAATAATAATGAGCCAAGTGATTTGAAACGAATTCCAAAATCTTCGGTCATTCCATCGCCCTTCTTCACCAGGGTGAAAGCCGAGGAGAAACGCGAATGCAATAAGGGCAAGTGTCCAGTAAGCAGCCTGAGTGCGTTTAAGATTTCCTTTGGCGGCAAGCCACAAAACAATGCCTATGGCAATCAAGGCTATAAGTCTCAATGGCCACTGATTCACAACATCCCAGGTCATCTCGCGGCCCCAGAGCATCTCGCGGAAGTGCTCGAGTCCGATAAACGGCGTACCCTTTTGCGGTTGGTTTAACCGTTCAAAATGCAGCGAACGCCACAGCACATTGGCAATCGGATAAAACATCACAAAAGCAAGTGTGAGCAGGGCTGGGGTGAGCAGCAAAAAACCAAGCTGCGTATCACTAAGGTTACCGCTTCTAAAACGCTGCCAGGCGGTCTGCCTCGAGTGGGGTTTGGGAGTTGCAATGGACATAATTTTAATAACGGGTTAGCAGGAAATTCAGAATCCCCCGCAGTTTTCCTGCAAGGAACGAAGTGAATGTCTCCGTTTGAAACATGCACCTCCTTATTAAGGGGGTCTGTGTCCGAACTGATGATGCAAACTTCGTTCCTCGCCAATCGAGTACGGGGGATTCTACTGCGCGAAGATGTCCTCGAGCCCCACCTGTATATCCTGCAAGGTCGCGTCTATGTCTTCCGAACCTGCCAGAAAAGCATTCACACTCGTGCGAACTAAATCGCTCACGTCCGTGTAAAACTCTGTCTGCGGACGCGGACGGGCGTTGACAATAACTTCATAAAAATCACCAAACTGCGGTGCTGCCGCCAAGACATCTGCATCTTCGTACAGGTTTGCTCTGGCGGGTGCCTGGCTCCACTGTGCGGCTAAATAACGCTGACTCTCTTCGCTGGATAGATATTGAATAAGCGCGAAGGCACCTTCTTTATTTTCGCTGTACGGATTGATGCCCCACTGGAAACCACCGACACAGGTTGCAGGTGCGTTCGTGTCAAAGACAGGAATTGGAGCCAGCCCGACGTTGCCTTTGACGAGGCTGTCTTCATCATTTTGAAAACGCGCCCAGGCGTAACTCCAGTTCATCATGAACACAGCATTACCACTTTGAAAAGCCTGGCGGCTCAGGTCAGTTGTCATTTCTGCAATCGTGGGAACGGTGATGCCAGAATCCAGGGTGTCTTGATACCACTCGAGCGCGCGTCTACCCGCGTCACCGTCAACGGTGATGGTTCCGTCTGCATCACGCCAGTCGCCGCCTGCCGTCCAGAGGGCTTCTAAAAAGGTGCAGTTCGTGCCTTCAATCGCGGCACCCTGGTAGTTAAAGCCCTGCAATTCAGGATTGCCTTCGCCTTCGGTGATGGCGAGAGCCTGTTCTTTAAGTTCTTCCCAGGTTTTTGGCGGCTCGAAACCGTATTTTTCTAACAGGTCAGTGCGGTAATAAAGAAAGCGTGTGTCTGTCCAAGCGGGAATACCGTAGAGCGTGCCGTCAATGAGGTTTGTCTGCACGACACTGGGTAAAAAGCCGCTCAAATACTCTTGCATGGCTGCTTCACTTTCAAAATAACTGTTGAGCGGCTCGAGCCAGCCCGTCGCGGCAAACTGCAAGGGGTTTACGACATCAAAAAGATAAACATCAATCTCGCCGCTTTGTGCTGTCAACACGGTGGAGAGATACTGCGTGCGCTGCTCTGTGGTCGCGCCACCTAGTTCTATTTCAACTGCTGTACCTGTTTCTGCGATGTAATCATCCACGAGTTTTTGAATCGCTTGCTGCTGCGTTTCACTGGCAAATATACGAAGTGTTTGTGCGCTCGAGATACCCAGCAGCACCACAGCAATCACAACAAGACTACGAATCATCATCGGTTCCTCCCTGGTTCGACTAAATTGTTTAACGAACCTAACCATATCAGTCTTCAAAGACGAATGGGTTTTACACATGACTTATTCAACCTCGTGAGTCATCGCCAGAGTATAGAGTAGTTGATAAAAGTTGTCAATAATTTTCGATAGTAGAAAATAGTGCTAGCTAGAAATGCACTAAAGATGTTCAAAAGAATTTTCTGGGCTAAGCTACATGAATCTTTTTGTACGAACGGCGCACCTTGCGCCGTTCGTACAACTCTTCGTCATTGCGAGTCTCAGTATGTGGTGTGTCAGATGTTTTGTAAGCTGAGCACTGCTTCCGTCCACGAAGCAATCTCCCTTTCATTCGTCATTGCGAGGAGCGTTTTAGCTGTGCAAAGACCGTTAAATCCCATCAACTGTGTTCTTCGTAAAGAACAAGCGGATACGAAGTCGTGCGAAGCAACGAAGCAATCTTCCTTCACTTGCTTTGTAGCAAAGTCAGTGAAGGAAGATTGCTTCGTGGATGCAGCAACGATGGGCTTAGTTAGCCGCCACCACACCCTCGAGGGAGACTCGCAATGACGAAAGGATGGCGTGTGCTGGCTTTCCAGCCAGCACACGCTTAAAATTAGGGATGACGCATGTTTGGGATAACTCATGTTTTGGGATAACTCATGTTTTGGGATAACTCATATATGCCCAACATAGGTGAACTGCACCACGCACTCCTTCCTATACCTAAGACATTTAGTCGTCAAACGCACGCTGTAACACGCGCTTTGGAAAAAGCACCCACAAGGCCGTACACGCCGCCACAGCAATGATGCCCGCCTGCAAAACATAAAGCCAGCGCAGCGA
>JBOFGY010000151.1:0-15582 GCA_051649365.1 Trueperaceae bacterium | reverse complement strand
TGGTCAGGCGTTTGGTTGTTAATGTCATTGACGCTGCTATCCATTACTTCTCCATAGGTCACGTAAACAGTTTACGTGTAAGGTTACACGCTCGGGACGAGATTTTTTACATGTCGTGTAACCTCTTACGACAGATGTTTGTTTGTACGGCAGATGTTGGCTCTTGCGATTCTCAACCAAGACATTGCATTGGTTTCCTGCTGTCTTAGTTTCTTACTATGAAGTCGCAAGTCCCCCCAAAATCTCCGAAAGGCTAGATTACCACGCAAATTCAGGAAATAACACGAAAAAGGTGAGAAGTGCAAAGGCAGAGGGCAGAAGGCTTAAAGGGTAAGGGCTTTAGCCGTTTGTTTGTGATGTGGGTCTTGTCTTTTCGTGACGCAACTGTTTTTCATGGCGCATCTGTCGCTCGAGTGCGATGCGGCGTAAAAGAGCTTGGCCTGGGTTTTGTGACCTTTCCTGAAGCTCACGCTGCTCCAGGCGTTTTTCGGCGCGGCGTTTTTGTTGTTTTTGCTTGCGTTTACTTTTCGGCACAGTTTATTTTTAACATGCTTTTATTTTTAGGCTAGTTCTTATCCTTAGAATATTAGGTCAATGGTTAAAAGTCTTTGCGTTCAAAGAGAATGACGGCTGCTGCTGCGAACGCGGCACAATAAAGACCAAGGGCAATAAACACGAGGTAAGAAATGTCTGTAGATTTATAAGCGTTGGCAATAAGATTGCTTAAAAAATAATCGTAGATACCTTTTGGTAAAAAGGCCATGAGGTACATTAAGATAAGAGCCGACACTGCGCCTAATGTGCCAGCAGCCGTGTTCATAAAAATGATGGTAAGCAAAATGGACAACAGCCCAATAGGTACGAGCGTGCAGCCCGCTAGAATATAAGCACGTAAAAGTTCACCCATGGCTGTGCTAGGGGACAGGGTGCCGCTACCTAAGAGACCGTCAGGACCTAAACCTGTACCACCTACAAATGAGCCGTACCCGAGGGGCAATCCAGCTAAGAGTGAAATAAGCAGGAGCAGAGCTAAAAGAATAAATGGGTAGATCACCGCAACAATAATCTTGGCGGTGAGCCACTGTGAGCGCGTCACAGGTCTTAACAGGATTGTAGGTAGGGTGTTGTAGTTCATCTCGAGCCCAAGCAGTTCAGCACTCGCAATCGCCACGAGCAGAGGCAATAGATACGTAATGCCAGAACTTAGGCTTAAGGCTGGAACCTGATAGGCCGAAATTAGATACAATTCGTATTGCTTAAAAATACCGGGGGCGTAGCCCCAGAGCAAAGGAAAGAGAATAAGGATGACTGCGGTAAAACGTATGCTCGAGAGCCGTAGCAGCTTGCCAAACTCAATCGCTAAAACATTTAACATTACTTGACCTCTTTATCATTAATTTTTACAGGGTTGATTTTTACGGTGTCATGTCGGACAGTAGGTTCACGCAGCACAGAGTCTGCATTTAAGGCTTCGGACATGACTTGAGCAGATTCACGTTCGGCACGTTTATCTTGGACACGCTCGCGGTAGTAAGAGCGCAAATCGAAAATATCTTTACCAAGTTCGGCGATGCGAATACCCCCTTGGATGAGAACGGTAGCCACTTGGGTGATTCCTTCGGGTTGTCCCAACATAAAGATGACATCGTTACCTCTGGCACTGGCGTGGCGAATATAGGGTTGGGTGTTAAGAATTTGGGCCGCGCGGTGCGCATCCGAGACTCTTGCACGGTAGCGGTCACGGCGGTCAAGCAGATTTACTTCGTCAATAAGTTTGCCTTCCTCGAGAATCGCAACCCTCGAGCAATAGGCCACCACTTCATCGAGGTGGTGGGTAGACAGCAAAACTGCCGTGCCGTTTTCGGCGGCTTGGCGCAACACTGAGTGAACAAGATGCAAACTTAACGGGTCCATACCGCTAGCAGGCTCATCTAGAATTAGCACTTCAGGACGTGTGAGTAGGGCAGAGGCTACGCCCAAACGTTGGCGCATCCCGAGACTGTAGGTACCAACCTTGCGGTCTGCGGCGTTACTGAGCCCCATCATCTCGAGGACTTCACTAATGCGCTCCTTCGTAACATTGCCTGCTAAATCTGCGTGAAGGTTTAGGTTGCCACGTCCGGTCATGTAAGGATAAAACGCGGCAGGTGCCTCGACCACGGCTCCCAATTTGCGACGCACCTGGGGTTTTTCGTGAGGGTTACTTCCCGCGAGATAAACCTCCCCCGAACTTGGGAAGGCTAGGCCAGCTACAAGGCGAATAATTGTAGTCTTGCCTGCACCGTTTGGGCCCACCAAAGCGTAAACCTCCCCTGGATTTACGCGAAACGTTACATTCTGAACCGCGACTTTTTGTCGGTAGACCTTACTTAAGTTTTTGGTTTCAATCGCTGCTGTAAGCATATAAACCCCTTCTCTTTGGTGCCTACAGTGTACAAGATTACAGAAAGATGAGTGAATGGGATTTTTCTCAAAGGCAAAAGGGCAGAGCAAAGAGCATAAGCAGAGAGCTGAATAGTTTGCAGTGGGGTTGCACGTTTGGCGATTACCCTCTTCTTGTTAGAGAGGGGGCTAGTGCGAAGTGATGAGCTAGTTTTGTTTGCGAAGTAGGTCTTTAAGTTTTTAGCCCTGTGCCTTAGCTTTTCTTCAACACATACAATCTCGGATAATGCCCCCCGTGAAAGACACGATAGTTCTCTTGGGGTTGCCAAGCGGAAACTGCTAAGTGCTTTTCAAAGAGCTTGATATCGTGGGTTAGAAGCACGAGACGTGCCTGGGGTGTTGTGACGCGGGCCATTTCGTCTAAAAAGGCTGGGTAGAGCTGGTCATTTTCTCTATGGGAGCCCACTGCATCACCCCAAGGGAGATTGGCTGTCACAACATCAAAGCTGTTTTCGCTTAAAGGTAATCTTGTTACGTCCGCCTCGAGCAATAAGGGCAACAGGGTCTCGAGCCCCGCCGCCACGATATTTTCCCTAGCACAGGCCAGCGCACGAGGGCTAAGGTCGCACCCGAGAAGCCGCACGGGTTGACCTGTAAGAGCCTGCTCGATGAGCAGGGTACCAGAGCCGCACATGGCACTAAGATAACGCTCGTGTGGTTGAACCTTAGCGACATCATTCATGATAACAGCGAGCGTAGCGTTGAGTCCACCCTCGAGATTGCATACACGCCAAGCCCTGGCTGAAAGTGGGCGTGGCGTAAGCCGAAGGGCAACCTCCCAACCTTTCGTGCTGGGTTTCAAAATACTTGGTCTTACGACAAGCAAGAGTTCACCCGCTTCAGCGTCATAGGGCAAGCGCAATCCCTGGACCAGGGTTTCAGCAAGTTTTTGAAACACAGGCGAATCGCTGCCTGCGGCACTAAAGCGAAACGAGTGAAAAGGTTGGAAAGCTCTAAGCTCGTCAATGCTTTTTAGGAGACGGCGCAAATGTTCGTCACCGAGAAGAGCCTTCGGGCGAGGAATGGCAAACTCTAGAACGCTATAAAGCGCGACCGCACGGCGTAAACCAAAAAGTTTTTTAAGATTTCCAGGATAACGAAAGCGCACACTTTCTCCATGGTGCATTTGAACGTCATGGATGCCCTGTTCGCGTAATTCTTGACGAACAAACACCTCGAGCCCTGGCAAAAACTCTAGCTCTAACAGCATCGCTGACGCGGCTTCATGGGTTGCTTTATTCTTGATAGCTTGAGGGTTGGTTGCTGTTAATGTGCGAAACGATTGCTTTGAGGTTTTCTTGTGGTGCCTCTTTTTATCGGTAAAGCGTTTAGATTTTGTTTTGTGACGCATAGCTGAGGGCTTTATTTCGCACGTTCGATTTCTCGAGTGGCGAGTTCCACTAAGTGCTGTTTGGCCACAGAGTCAGGAAAAAGCTCGAGGGCTGCGATTGCTTTTCGTGCTTCATTGACGATTTGATTTTTTGCCTCAACGTCGGCACCGTGCGCTTGGACGAGTTCAATCATGCTCCTTACATCCTCTTCTTTTTTAGCATGTCGCCGCACGATAGCTTTAGCTTCTTCAATCCCCGCATCGAAGAGAACGAGACTCGAGTACGTTGCTTTGCCCTCGCGTAAATCCCCACCAAGGGGTTTACCGAGTTTGGCTTCATCACCGAGTAGATCGAGATAATCATCTTGCATTTGAAAGGCGCGTCCATAGAGCATTCCAAACTCACGGAGAGCTTTGCGCTCCTCGGCTGTGGTATTGGCGACGATAGCCACACCCTCGAGAGCTGCTGCCAAGAGTACAGCAGTTTTGCCTTCGATGACGCGAAAATAATTTTCAAAGGAGTAGGTCTCGAGGGTGGCCATTTGAAATTGCAGAACTTCGCCCTCACAAATGGCGGCGGCTGTATGTGAAATGAGGCGAATGAGTTCGGAACTATTGGCTTCCGCTAACAACTCGAACATTTTAGCGAGCATGTAATCGCCGGACATCACACTTACAACGTTGCCATAACGACGAAAGGCTGCTTCACGTCCGCGCCGCGTGTCTGCGTCGTCAATGAGATCGTCGTGAAGTAAAGAAGCAGAGTGCAAAAGCTCAACCGACAACGCAACGCGTATCGTCATGGTGGGGTCAGCGTTTAAGAGTTTGCCTGCCAAAAACGATAAACTCGGGCGCAAGCGTTTGCCACCCGCACCCACGAGGTCATCACCAATCGCTTCAATAAATTCGACAGAAGAACGAAGCGTTTGTGCTAGTTGGAGCTCGAACGCCTCGAGGTCGCTTTGGATAAGGTCAAACACGTTTGTAAGTATACGCTGAAAAAACAGGTCTTAGGTATTAGCTTTTCAGTTGGGTGCATCCACAAAATGTTGGCAAGGCGCTCGAAGTCGCAAAAACAATTCAAAAGAATTTACATACTGCGGAAACAAGGGGTTGCAACCCCTTGTTATGCTCGATATAGGTGAACTGCGTCACGAGTTTTTGAATTGTTTTTGCTACGTAGACTTGATTTCGTAGATTTGTCAATGTAACTTTTTGGATTTTACCTAACGCCCATACTACCTGACACCTAATTACTCATCGTCCTAATGCAATCTTTACTTCATCCCAGGCTTCGGTGTAGAACACTTCGGTTTCTGGGTCTTCGACAATGGTAAAGAGTTTTTCTAACACCTCAACCGGTGGATAAATTGCAGGATTGCTGAGGGTTTCTTCACTAATGAGTTTTTGGTCAATGGCGGCTTGATTGGGGGAGGCATAGGTCGTGTAGTTGGAAATATCTGCGCCAACGTGTGGGTCGAGAATGTAATCAATAAACACTTCTGCCAGAGCTTTATTTGGTGCATCGAGTGGCACACCGAGAACATCTGTCGAGAAGTAAGTACCTTCAACGGGGTTAACATAAACATAGGTGTCACAGGCGCAGTCTGCAATAACTTGAAAAATATCGCCGCTGTACTCGAGCACGATATCCACTTCACCTCGAGCCAGCAACTCTTGTCCATCATCTTGAGCAATGGTGATGACGTTTTTACCATTCTCAATCAAGAAGTCTTTGGCTTCACCAATTTCTTCTTCGCTTTTTGTATTCGGGTCATAGCCGAGGAGGTTGAGCGCAATGCTCAGCATGACATGATAGTCCTCCATCCAAGCTACAGGGCCATCATAGCTAAACACGTCATACCAACTCGTAATGTCCTTACCAACTTTTTCACGGTTATAGGCCACACCCAAGCCACCCACTTGGTAGGGAACCGTAAATTTATTTTCTGGGTCGAAAACCGGATCAACGTAAGACGTAGCGACATTGCTAAAGTTAGGAATTTTACTAAAGTCCAACGCTTGCAGTAAACCTTCGGCAATCATCACTTGGGCAGTGCTTGCAGTAGGCACGACAATGTCGTAGCCAGGGTTGCCTTGGCGAATGCGGCTCAGCATGTCGCCGTCAGTAGGATAGGTGTCATAGGTGACGGTGACACCACAGAGTTCTTCAAAATCAGGAATAGTATTATCGGCAATATAGGTTGACCAGTTATAGACACTAAGCTGCTGACCTTCAAAACCTTCTGGACACGTCCAAGAGCTTTGGGCTGCGCTGAATCCCGAGATTGAACCGAGTCCTGAAACAAGGAACCCTAAGAACAAAAATGCTGTAATGTTTTTCACGACTAGCCTCCTTGTGCTAGGTCAAATTAAACAGAAAAAGTATAACAAGTACAAAGGGCTAGAAAGTGCAATGTTGAGGACGAATTTACTGTTCAAATAGAGACTAATGATAGTGTATTCATTCGCAATTTGGTAGGGGTTTTGTTAAAGTCACGGGAATGGCAGCACCCCTCAAACATGTTTACATTTACACCGACGGTTCCTGTGACACCACGACAGGCGACGGCGGCTGGGCGTATCTGCTTCTCTATGGCACGTCCAAAAAAGAAGCCTCTGCCTTTGAAGCCAACACGACCAACAACCGCATGGAATTAACAGCAGCAGTGAAAGCTTTGGAAGCCCTTAGAGAACCTTGCAAAGTAACCCTAACCACAGACTCGCAGTATTTACGCAAAGCCTTTACGGATGGGTGGCTCGAGAAATGGCAGCGCAACGGCTGGAAAACAGCAGGCAAAGACCCAGTAAAAAACCAAGATTTGTGGGAAGAGTTGCTCGAGCTAACCAAAACACACACTTTAAAGTGGGAGTGGACAGAAGGTCATGCCGGACATCCCGAGAACGAGCATGTGGATAGATTGGCGTTGGCAGCGAGAAAGCAAAAGGTAAAAAGTTAAAGGTAAGAAGGTTAAAGGTAAAGACCAAAAACCTTCCTACTTTCAACCTTGAACCTTCAACCTTTGTGCTGGATTTGCCGCAACACGTTTACCGGGTCAGCTTGCACGCCCAACTTTTTGAATGACATACATAATGAACGTACATCACGCTCTAATAGCTCTTTGGCGTTTTTGTTGGTTTCAACATCTACCATTTGCGGCACGTCAATAACGATGACCTTGTTTTGCCAGTAGAGCAAATTGTAAGTTGAAAAGTCGCCGTGAACTTTGCCAAGTTGCAGCATTCGTTTCAGTAAACTGACGCTTTGGTCAAAGGCGACTTGGGCTTCAGAAGGCTCGAGCTTTAGATCAGATAGCCTTGGCGCAGGTGCGTCTTCCGTGCCAAGCCACTCCATGAGCACGATGCGCCCTGAAGCCTCAATTTCTTGAATAGCTGGTCCGACAAGAGGACGTGGTACAGGAATCCCAGCGTTGTAGAGCTGCCACAGTTGCGTGTATTCGTAAATCGTCCAGATTTTTTGCTGCGTCGCAAGACCAAATTTCGAGCGTTGATTCACAGCGCGTTCATTGCGCTCGCCGCCCATGCTGCGACCTTGACGGTAGATGCTGTCGTTCTTAAAAGAGCGAGCCTCTAAATCTTTATATACCTTGACTGCTACTAAATTCCGCTCACCATCCAAATGGTTTTCGCCTAAATAAACAGTAGCTTCTTTGCCACTTTTGAGTTCGGATAAAATCTCGTCTACATAACCGCGCAAATGCAAGGCTTGCAAGTCAGGGTGTGCAAATTTGCTTTCGGTAGACGTTTTTTCTTCTTCCTTAAGATAAAGTTCTTTACTCGAGCGGTGCGCCCGACGTTTGCTTCTGTTCTTGCGGTGACGAATCTCACGGTGATACTCGAGGTCACCCTCTTCAACATTGATACGCTTCAATCGTTCCTCCAAAAAGTTTTGCTGGGTGTGTTCGCTGGGACTGTGTTTTGGCACTCATAAGGCAGAGTAAATTTAAGATTGAAGGTTCAAGATTGTTTTGACCCTTCTTCTTTTTTCTCTGAAGCTTATCCTCGAGCTAACACGAGTATACCTTGTGGTGTATCACTCGAGTCTGCCAAATTTTTTGTGAGATAGGTTTACCTACAAATAAATCATTAGCGACAAACACGGTGATGTGCGGTTGGATGATTTACAAATCTGATTGTCATAAGCAACACCACCTTTCTTTAGATGCTTTAAGTATGCCGGTTAGCGAAGATGTTTGTCAAGGGCTTGGATAGGTTTAATTCACGTGTGGTAAGACGCTCGAGCAAATATTTGTCGTGCGTTACGAGAATAAGTGTGCCTCCGTAGTCTGCTAAGGCAGACTCGAGCATTTCCACACTTTCATAGTCTAGGTGCGTGGTAGGTTCGTCTAAAATCATCACATTTGGTTTAGAAAGAATGAGCTGTACTAAACTTACTTTGCGCTTTTGTCCTTCACTCAAAGACTCGAGCGGCAAGTAAAAGTGGTCACCTTTCACGTGTAAAGCTCCAAGCAAGGTGCGGGCTTGCTGCACTTCCTCTTTGCTAAAAAGTTCGGCGACTGTGTTTACGGTGGGTGCTTGCCAAAGCTGTGGCAAGTAGCCCAGCTTTACACCTCTTGACCACAGAATCTCACCATGTTGTGGTGAAAGTTCTTGCAACAAAAGTTTGATGAGCGTGCTCTTACCAGAGCCGTTGCTACCCCGCAAAGCAAGTCGTTCGCCCCACTCGAGGGTGAAAGAGATACCTGCCAAAGTAGAAAGAGCAAGACTCAGACGTTCATTACGGTTTTCAGTATAACTGAACGATACTTCTCGAAGAACGAAGCACGTTCCAGTAGGTACATCTACATTCTCCAAAGCAATAGGATAGTGCTTATCAATCCAAGGTTTTTCGCGCTCGAGCGTTTCGATGTCATCACGAATTTTTTCTTTAGCGATGACTGCACGTTTTTGTAACCTAGCAGCTCTTGCACCGATAAAACCCTTATTGGCAGCACCTGACTTTTCTTTTTCTTTTCTACCACCCCAGACTTTATAACTGCGTTCGATCTCTTCTAGTTTAGAAATTTCTACCTCGAGCTTTTCTTTCTGACGAACTTTTTGTTTGAAAACACCTTCTTTCGTGTCGCGGAAAACGCTATAGTTGCCTTTATATTCTGTAATTTTACGATGCTCGAGTTCTAACACTTTTGTCACCGTTTGATCTAAAAACCACCGGTCATGCGAAACGATAAGACATGCTCCCGAAAAGGTATTGATTTGCTCTACTAGATAGAGTGCAGTCCGCTCATCAAGGTGATTTGTCGGCTCATCCAAAATCAGGATATCTGGTTCATGCAAGAGAGCAGCTACCAACTTGAGTAATCGCCGTTGTCCGCCTGACAACTTCGTTACCGACTCGTTGAGGGCTCGGGGTGAAAAGCCGAGTGCAGTTATAGCCTCTTCGATTTTTTGCAGATAAGCAAAGCCGTTTTCTTCTGTAAAAGTGTTGACGACATTTGCATACTCGAGCGGGTCGGGTAAACCTGCTTTTTCCATTGCTGTCATGGTTTTGTAAGACTCGAGGAGTTCACTTTTTACTAGAGCATCGAGCAAAGGTTGCTCGGTCTCGAGTGTGTCTTCTTGGCGCACGATTGCAAATGAGCCTGAGCGAATAATCGTTCCTTCATCTGGCTGTATCTCATCTGTCAAAAGATTGAGCAAGGTCGTTTTACCTGAACCGTTATGACCTAGCAGTACTACCTTGTCACCTTTATAAAGCGAAAGGCTGACCTCATGGAAAAGAGGGTCTAAGGCTTGCGGATAGCGGTAAGATAATTTTTGGGTTTGTAAGAGCAGCATGACACTCCTTTGTACAAGTCAAGGAGTGGAACGTTAACAAAGAATAGCTAAAAGCAATTTTATAGAAAAATATAACGACCCAACTCCAAGAAGACACAACAATGTTAAACAATGTTAAAAACAATGTTAGAAGAAGGGTTAGTTAATCATTACTAGCGAGTCTAGCTATTAAATATAGAGGCTGTCAAGTCTTTATGAAGTCACTGTTGTAAGAGGAGATTTTTTTCATCAGTGAGTAAATTGAGATTCATTCCAAAATTCAAGCTTCACCTCAGAAATCTTAGGGTATTGACCCTCACACTAATGTCAGGGTTTAGAATACTTTTATGCGGATTGGGCAACTGGCGAAAGCAACAGGGGCAAGCGTTAGGGCTATACGTCATTATGAGGCAATGGGGTTATTAACAAGTCAGCGGAGTGAAAATCAATACAGAGAGTTTTCTCAGGCTGATGTCGAGCGAGTTAAAATCATTCGCTTGTTTTTGAGTATTGGGATTTGTCTCGAGGAAATTAAGGAATATGCCCCATGTTTCCAGCCTGAGATCATAACTGGGTCAAAAGCACACGACAAGCTTCGCACACTTTTAGACGAAAAAGTAAAGATGATTGAAACACAAATAGATTCTTTAACTTCCCTTCGTTCAAAGCTGCTCAAGTTTCTAAAAGGTTTACCCTGAAACCGTCCTAAAGCTTTGAAAGTATCACAATCGCAATCTCAACATTATTTTACTTTGGCGCAAGGAGTTTACAATGCAATTACACCTTATTCGTAATGCCACCCTACGATTGAACTATGCTGGGCGACTTATTTTAGTTGACCCTTTCTTAGCCGAACGTCATTCTCTACCACCCTACGTGGGAATTGAGAAAAACCCAACGGTTGATTTACCTTGTTCTGCTAAAGAGGTGATAGCGGGTGCAGAGCTGGTTCTGATTTCCCATCTACATGCAGACCACTTTGATGGGGTTGCACAACAACTTTTGCCTAAATCGCTACCTATTATCTGTCAACCAGGTGATGAAACTGTGATACGAAATTTCGGCTTTCAAAACGTTTCACCGTTAATAGAAATTAGACAATGGCAAGGTGTGCAGATTACACCAGCATCAGGACAACATGGTTCGGGACCTATTCTCGAGCGGATGGGAACGGCGACTGGGTTTGTACTACAAGCTCCTAACGAACCAACTATTTATCTAGCAAGCGATACCATCCTTTGTCCACCGGTACTCGTAACCATTGAGCAAACCAAACCGCAAGTTATTATTACAAATTCTGGCGGTGCAAAGTTGGCGAATACCACTATCATTATGGATGTCGAGCAAACATTAAAGGTATGCCAGGCTGCCCCCCAAAGCACAATAATTGCCACACACCTCGAGACCCTAGATCTTCTGACAGTATCCAGGGCCATGCTTAGAGAAGCTGCGGAACGTGCAGGCATTCCTTCAAAGCGGCTTATCATTCCTCAAGATGGAGAGACGGTGGTCATTGGTTTAGATTGATGTTGGTGAATGTGTACACCTTTTTTAATCATAAAAGAAGCTTTTTCCGCAATCATCATCGTTGGTACATTGGTGTTACTTGAAACAAGCGTAGGCATAATCGAAGCGTCTACGACGCGCAAATTTTGAACACCGCGCACGCGCAGAGTTGCGTCTACAACAGCTCTATCATCCTGTCCCATTTTGCACGTTCCGACAGGGTGATAAATAGTTTCGGCGCGTTCTCTAATGTACTGAGCAAGGTCTGCGTCACTGCGAATGGTTTTGCCAGGATGAAGTTCTTCAGCACGGTACGGAGCAAAGGCTTTCGTGTTAGAGAGCTCGAGCGTCCACTTTAACCCGGCCACAAAGGTATCTAAATCTATTTGTTCAGCAAAATAGTTCCCCTGAATAATGGGTGCAGCCAAAGGATCAGGCGAGCGCAAGCGAATTTCTCCGCGACTTTGCGGGCGCAACACGGTGGCAGCCATAGAGAAGCCGTAGCCTTTTGGATTGTCGAAGCCGTGTCGCATGTAAAATGCAGGTGCAAAGTGAAACTGTACGTCGGGGCTAACAACGTCAGCTCGAGTTTTGACAAAGCCACCGGCCTCTGCGACATTCGAGGTAAAGGGGCCCTTTCTGAAAAATAGATAATTGAGCAAGTTAGGCAGTGTTTCCGCTTTATCTAAACTGATGGGTTCTTTACACGTAGATAACACACCTGACTGCAAATGGTCTTGTAAATTTTTGCCAACACCTGGCACATCAGCAACAACAGGAATACTCAGTGCTTTCAAATCTTGCGCAGGGCCAATACCTGAGAGTAGCAAAAGTTGGGGTGAGTTAATTGCACCACCCGATAAAATAATTTCGCGCTCTGCAAAAACTTTTTCGTGTCTAGTGTCGTGGAGATACTGCACAGCGACGGCTGTGGTTTTGTCGAACTCGAGCCTCGTCACTTGTGCTCCAGTTCGTACCGTCAAATTTTTGCGATGCAATATGGGTTTAAGAAAAGCTACGGCTGCACTGCACCTCTGACCATTTCTTTGTGTGACGTGATAGAGCCCTACGCCTTCTTGCGACGCGCCGTTAAAATCTTTGTTGTGTGTTAGTCCTAGTTCGAGTCCAGCCTTTACAAATGTGTGTGACAGCGGATTGCTGTAACGTCTTTCAGTAATACTAAGCGGGCCGTTGTTACCATGATAGAAGGAGGCACCGTCTTCGTAAGTTTCGCCCTCGTAAGTTTCTAGGTGTTTAAAATGGGGTAACACGTCTTCGTAGCTCCAACCTTCATTGCCTAAATTGTGCCAACCGTCATAATCACTGGCGGCACCACGCATATAGATAAGCGCGTTGGTGGAACTCGAGCCCCCCAATACTTTGCCACGCGGCCAGTACAGTTTGCGGTTTGCAAGATTAGGCTCGACTTCGGTTTCATAGTTCCAATCGAGCGCAGACTTAAAGAGTTTTGGGAAACCTGCTGGCACGTGAATATTAGGGTTGCGGTCTTTGGGGCCGGCCTCGAGCAGTAAGACCTTTACGTCAGGGTCTTCGCTAAGGCGGTTTGCTAGCACGCAGCCAGCCGAGCCTGCACCAATAATGATGTAGTCATAGGTTTGTTTCATAGAAAGTCTGAACTGAGTATATGCGATAGCTGACCACGAACTTGATAGCAGTCCATAAACTTGATATAGGTAATGTCAAGTTTTTTGACTACATTCTTTACATCTAGGAGCTGCTACGCTATGCCTTCTATGATGAAAATGCACGGAACGACGATTGTTGCAGTCCACAAAAACGGTGTTTCAGCCATTGCTGGCGATGGACAAGTAACGCTCGGTGACCAGATTGTTAAAAAGACAGCCATTAAAGTTCGCAAACTCAACGACGGTAAGGTGATTGCTGGTTTTGCTGGAGCCACCGCCGATGCGTTTACCCTAATGGAAAAGTTTGAAGGTTACTTATCAACCTACAAAGGCAACCTCATGCGCTCGGCGGTAGAAACCGTGAAAGAGTGGCGCACAGATAGAGCGTTGCGCAACCTAGAAGCCATGATGATCGCCGCGGATGACCAGCAAATTTTAATGCTATCGGGTGTGGGTGACGTGATTACACCCGATGAAAAAGTCGTCGTGGTTGGTTCGGGTGGTGCATATGCACAAGCTGCCGCCATTGCACTCTTACGTCACAGTGATTTAGGGGCAGAAGAGATTGCCAAAAACGCATTACAAATTGCTGCGGATATTGATATTTACACGAGTGGCAATATGACGGTGTTAACGGTAGGTGGTAAAGAAGCCGAGAGTGATGACGATAGTGAAAGTGAAGAAGAATAATGTCTATGAGTGATAAACAAGGATTCGGAATTTTGCTTCCTTTTGTCATTTCGTCATTGCGAGAAGCGTTTTTTAGTAAGGTAGTTGTAAGCTGAGTTGCTCGAGCCCTTTGTAAAAAACCAGCGACGAAGCAATCCCATTTTGTCAGGCAAATGCAGAGAGCTTTTACTAAAGCATAAGGGGGATTGCTTCGTGGATGCACTAACAATTGGTTGAGCAATCTCTGACTAAATCTTTAACGACGACTCCCAATGACGAAGAAATGTTTAAGCTCAGTATATTTAGCAATAATTTGAAAAGGAAAAATTTAGAGAAAGTGTTTAGGTTATAACATGGAAACAGCCGAAGCCATCATCAAAGCCGCCTCCGAACTTACGCCGTTGCAAATTGTGGAAGAGCTAGACAAACATATTATCGGTCAAAGCAAAGCAAAACGCCTTGTCGCTGTTGCTTTGCGAAATCAGTATCGCCGCCGCAAACTTTCCGAAGAGTGGCAAGCAGAGATTACGCCCAAAAATATTTTGATGATTGGCCCAACGGGTGTGGGTAAAACCGAAATCGCACGGCGACTCGCCAAACTTGCAAAGGCCCCGTTTATTAAAATTGAAGCGACAAAGTTTACAGAGGTTGGTTATGTCGGGCGTGATGTGGATTCCATCGTGCGTGACTTAGCGCAGGCTGCTTACGTGATGGTCGAGACGGAGAAAAAAGAAGAGGTCAAAGAGCGTGCGGTTAAAGCTGCCGAAGAACGTCTCATAGACGTACTTCTTCCTGGTGGCACCGAAGAGGGTAGACAAAAAATGCTCGAGCTTTACCGCGCGGGTAAACTCGCTGACCGCATTGTAGAAATTGAAGTGAAAGACGAACGGCAAAATGTTGGCGTGATGCTTCCTGGTATGGAAGAAATGGGCATGAATCTGCAAGATATGCTCTCGAGTGCTATGCCCAAACGCAAAGTGCGCCGCAAAGTCAATGTGACAGAAGCTAAGAAGATTCTCGAGGGTGAAGAAGCGGAAAAACTCATTGATTACGATGAAGTAGGCCGTGAAGCGATTTACCGCGCTGAAAACCAGGGCATCGTCTTTATGGACGAAATAGACAAAATCGCCAGCAATGACAGCAATCGCGGTGGTGATGTATCGGGTGAGGGCGTGCAGCGTGATTTACTCCCTGTTGTTGAAGGCACACAAGTGAATACACGCTATGGTGCTATGAAAACCGACCATGTTCTCTTTATTGCTGCTGGTGCTTTTAGCATTGCGAAACCCAGTGACCTTATTCCAGAATTGCAAGGACGCTTTCCCATTCGTGTAGAGTTAGAGGAACTGACTTCCTCAGATTTCCAGCGTATTCTCACACAGCCCAAGCACGCGCTTACGAAGCAATATGTCGAACTTCTCAAGGTAGACGGTACGCATATCGAGTTTGACGAGACAGGAATTGTCTCTTTGGCCGAATACAGTGAGCGTGTAAATCAAGAAGTTGAGGATATTGGCGCACGTCGTTTGCATACAGTCCTCGAGACTGTTTTAGAAGATTTAGCCTTTGGGACGAATCTTGGTAAGGTGAGAATTGATAAGGCGTATGTAGAGAAGAAGCTCGAGGCAATTGTAGAAGATGAGGATTTGAGTCGTTACGTGCTTTGATCGTCGAGAGTACTTACATCAACTAAATCTTTAGGGTGACCCGTCGCCCTTTTATTTTTGATAAGCACATCACGTGCACCTCGAGTTTAGAGTTCCAGAGGTCAAAAGGGTAGCCAAAAAGGCGAGGAATTGTTCAAAGTCAGGTGTGAACAAATGAGAAGAATTCCTCGGGACAGTGTACAGGAGTGTAGAGAGACGCGCCGATAGCGATGTAGAAGCCGATAGCGGAAGCCGATAGCGATGTAGAACTGCGCCCGGGCAGCGAGCGAGCACCTGGAGTCAGTGGTGAGCCTGAGTCAAAGCCCCATCGTGGCAAGTGTGCGAGTGTGTATGAAACACGAGCCCGGGTTGAAAGAAACGCAGCGAAGTTAAGCGCAGCCATGCAAGCGCTAGCCCAAGAGCGCGGTGGTGTGCTTGCATAGGGGTCTATGGTGGGGAGAGCAGGTTTATGCAACGTTCGGAAGCTAAAAGGTTAAACGAACGAAGCCTGAAACGGCGGAGTCAAGGTGAACGAGCCTATGGC
>JBOFGY010000150.1:0-1848 GCA_051649365.1 Trueperaceae bacterium | reverse complement strand
GATAGCCTTCTCGCTCAGCTTCTTAATGAAGCATTTAAGCAGTGTGCTGATATACAGTCAAAAGAAGATCAAACAGGTGCTGAGCACCGCGCCGTTCGCGTGGTTAAAGAGTTTTTACACACTTCACCTGAAAAGGATGTCACTTTGGCGGAACTCGCTACGCTTACCCAACTCAATAAGCACTACCTTTTAGCTATTTTTAAGCGTGAGGTCGGTATGAGCCCCCACAACTATCAAACGAGTTTGCGTATTTATAAAGCACAAGACCTTTTAAGCAAAGGGTTACCTGTTGCCCAGGTTGCGTTAGACACTGGTTTTTCAGACCAAAGTCATTTAACAAATGTATTCAAGAAATATAGATTTGTAACACCAGGTCAGTTTAGACGCGACAGCCTACGATAACTGTTCCTGTGGACAACACCGTTACAAATATCTGACATTTGTTAGCCCTAAACGTTTCTAAAACATCGTAAGCGCAAACGAACGCTGATGTTGTTCTTCCATAACTTGCAAAAAGGCATGGACCACTCGAGGTGAGTACCATTTACCACTGTTCTTAGTGATTTCCTCGATGGCGGCCTCGAGCGGCCAGGCTTCTTTGTAAGGACGTTCACTCATGAGTACGTCAAAAACATCCGCGACAGCGACAATCTGCCCGACAATCGGGATGTCATCACCTTTTAAGCCCTTCGGGTAGCCACTACCGTCCCAGCGTTCGTGATGCGTTAGGGCAATGATTTCGGCAAGTTGCAAAAGTTTGTTATTGCTTTTCGTCAGGATTTTGACACCCGCCTCAACGTGTTTTTTCATGGACTGATACTCTTCGTCAGTGAGTTTGCCCCGTTTTTGCAAAATGCTGTTATCAATACTGACTTTGCCGATGTCGTGCAATGGGGCAGCTAAGCGAAGGAGCGAAAGCTCACTCTTGGACAAGCCCAACTTCTCTGCAACGTCCGCAGAAAGTTTGCCCACACGCAAGGCGTGTTTGCCGGTTATGTCGTCGCGCTGTTCGGTAGCCAGTACGAGACGCTCGAGCGTCTCCAAATACGCACTCTCGAGGGCGCGCGTGCGTTCCCGAACTTTCTCCTCGAGGTGGTCGTTTGACTGGCGTAATTCTAGAGTCAGAAAGTGGTTGAGAAGAGCGTTTTTGACCCGCGGGTGAATTTGGGTTGGTTTATAGGGCTTGCTAATAAAATCGTTGGCACCTTTACTAAGGGCCTCGGCTTCGCTATCATCATGACTATCTGCCGTAAGCATGATGATAGGCAGGTCTTGCACTGAATATGTCTTGCGAACGGCCTCAATAAGCTGGAGTCCGGTCATCGTAGGCATTTGTTTATCGGTGCAGAGCAGGTCGGGTTGGAAGGTCTCGAGAAGCTCGAGTGCATCTTTGGGGTGATTGACACTCGTGATGTTTTGGTAGCCAGCTTTTTGCAAAATCCGCGTGAGGAGCAAGGTCATGGCCGGCTCATCGTCCACAATGAGAATCGTGGCGTTCAGGATTTTTGCGTCCGTCACCATAGAAAATATCCCCCACCTTCAAAACCTCAAAAGACAGGTTGTGAATTCAGGATAGCGCAGGGATACGTTGTGTGTCTGTGAAAAACTAGGTTTTTGAGATTATAAGCATGAAAAGCACAAATCACAAAAAGCACAAGCATGAAAAGCAAGCCAACGCCTTATTCCCTAGCAAGACGCTCGAAAAACGAGTAAGCATGATTGGCAATGTTAAGTTAATACTTCGGTTTGTAGCAACTGCCTCTAAGATGGCTCGAGCTAGCTCCTTATTCTCTGTCTCGAGATGAACCTTAAGCGGAAACCAGCTTCTCTTTTCAGAGATTGCAACCC
>JBOFGY010000149.1:0-8578 GCA_051649365.1 Trueperaceae bacterium | reverse complement strand
GCTTGCGCTTCTCTACGTTTTTCTCCTGTCGGTACAGCTTCTCTAGCTTTTCTGGATTTTCTTCCCACTCAATCGGGTCTACCTTTCGGCTCATCCCTTAGTTTACATCTTATGCGTCACTACCGTAAAGATTTGGTATTACAACTCGACCCCGCCGATGCCAAGAAAATGCAACTCGAGCTAAACGACGTTTACAACCGCTACGCGGATAAAAAGGGCGCACAAAGCTATATCATGCGAATTTCGCTAGCACCAAGGAAAGACGGCTGAAGGCAAACCAGGGCAGAGAGCAAGGGCTGAAAAAGCCCTTGCTCTCTGCCCTAGCTGTCCTAAGTCAAACCTAAGTCAAACGCCTTGGCCATAAGCTCGGCTTGCTCGAGTTTGTGGCTATTGCCTGAGCCTGTCGCAGGACTCGCCGAAGCGCGGCGGTAAATGCCGCTAAAAGGGTGTCCTTCGACATTTGTTGTCCAGCGGTTGAGGAGATACCACCAGGCACCTTGGTTGCTCGGTTCCTCTTGTACCCACACGACAGGAATATCTACGCTGTAAGGAGAAAGGGCTGTGCTTAATTCTGTTTGGCTCAGTGGGTAGAGTTGCTCGAGCCTCAAAATCGCTACGTCGCCACGTTTTTGTTCTTCGCAGGCGTTAACAAGGTCGTAGTATACCTTACCCGAACACATTAGAATGCGCTTGACTTTTTTGGGCGACACCGTGTCATCACCCAAAATACGGCGGAACGAGCCTTTGGCAAGTTCTGCTAAGTCTGACACGGCTTTCGGATGCCGCAGCAAACTTTTCGGCGACATCATAACGAGTGGTTTACGCCAAGGCTTTTTCACTTGACGGCGCAATGCGTGGAAATATTGCGCAGGTGTCGTGAGGTTCATAATTTGCATATTGTCTTCGGCACAAAGAGAGAGGAACCGCTCGAGCCTCGCGCTACTATGTTCGGGGCCACCACCTTCAAAGCCGTGCGGCAACAAAAGCGTGAGCGCGCTAAGTCTGCGCCATTTATCTTCACCACTCGAGATAAACTGGTCTACAATGACTTGCGCCGCGTTGACAAAATCTCCGTATTGCGCTTCCCAAAGCACGAGCCCATCTGGCCAATCTAAACTGTAGCCATATTCAAAGCCAAGCACGCCGTTTTCAGAAAGTGGACTATTCACAATTTCTACGCTGCCTTGGTTTGCGTCTAGATGCTCGAGGGGTACATAAGTGCTTTCGTTTTTCATATCACGTAACACCGCATGACGGTGGCTAAAGGTGCCGCGCTCCACGTCTTGTCCACTCATCCGCACGTGGTGACCCTCGGTAGCGAGTGACGCAAACGCTAGAGCTTCGGCTGTAGCCCAATCGAGAGCCTTACCCCTAGACATGTCTAGGCGAGCATCGAGAACTTTTTTGACTTTAACATTGATATTAAAATCACTCGGGACGCTGCTGAGTTTCTCGAGGAGTGACACCAGACTAGTTTGCTCTATAGCCGTGACAACATCTGCAACATCTTTTTCGCGCCCGCCCGCGTAACCTTGCCACAACCCACCATAGGCTTGTACAAGCGGTTTATAATCTTGACCCCTGGCAGTAGTAAGTTCTGTTTCTAGATCAGCACGGCATTTCGCTTCAATCGTGTCGGCTTCTTCTTTTGTAATTTGACCTAAAGCTAAGACGCGCTCGAGATAACTTGCCCGCACACTCTTTTGCCGTTTAATGGCTTCATACATGATGGGCTGTGTAAAGGCGGGTTCGTCGGTTTCGTTATGACCAAAGCGGCGGTAGCAATACATATCAATGACCACGTCACGCTGATATTTTTCGCGGAAGTCCATCGCTAAATTCACAACTTGTGCGACGGCTTCGGGGTCTTCACCGTTTACGTGAAAGATAGGGCTTTGTAACATTTTTGCTACATCACTTGCATACGTTGTCGAGCGGGCTTGAGCTACACCTGTCGTAAAACCAACTTGATTATTGAGAATGACGTGCAATGTACCGCCAATTGAGTAACCAGGCAGTTCGCTCATGTTAAGCGTTTCTTGAACGACACCCTCACCAATAAAAGCAGCGTCCCCGTGAATGACGATACCTAAACCGCGCTTGCGCGTGGTGTCGCCAAAGCGGTCTTGCTTCGCGCGGACGCGGCCCATCACGACAGCATTCACAAACTCTAAGTGACTTGGATTAAACGACAACGACAAATGAATCTTTTTACCTGTACTCGTCTCCATATCACGCGAATAACCGAGGTGATACTTTACGTCGCCACGTCCCATATTTTCTTTAGCATCGGCGTCATCGAACTCGCGGAAAATTTGCCGTGCAGGTTTACCAACAATATTGGTAAGGACGTTTAAGCGGCCACGGTGGGCCATACCAAAGACAATTTCATCTACACCTTGAGCTCCAGCTTTTTCAACCGCAAGGTCTAAGAGCGGAATAAGACTTTCGCCACCTTGTAGTGAAAAACTCTTGACACCAACATATTTTTTCTGGATGAAATCTTCAAACACAACAGCGTCCGTGAGCTTTGTTAGGATGCGAAGCTGCTCCGTGCGGGAGAGCCCTAACTTATTGAGCGAATCTTCCATGCGGGTTTGTAACCAGTCACGCACAGGGTATTCGTCGATGTGCATAAACTGCACGCCAATGCCCCGACAGTAGGTGGTTTGCAAGCGTTCAATAATTTCGCGCAAGGGCAACCCCGACATCGTGCCGCTCTGCACGATTCTGTCCATGTCCGCTTCACCAAGTCCGTAAAACTCAGGTTTGAGTTCTTCGGGCATTTCGGGTTTTTGTAAATCGAGGGGGTCAAGGTCAGCCAAGATATGCCCTCGCACGCGGTAGTTGCGGATGAGCATCCCGACTTTGAATTGCAGGTCAGTGTCCTCGAGGGTTTCAGTCCTAGGACTTCGGGGTGCAGTTGTTGCTGAGGCTTGCCCCATGAAACCCAAAACTCCACTTGGATTAAATAAACTCGTCGCCGAGAACGTTGGCCCTAAACTTTCTCGCTTCGCTAGGCCATTGCGCGGGTAAGATGCAAAGTAGTCGTGCCACGCTGGGTCTACGGACTTAGGATCTTTGAGGTACTCGAGATAAATCTCTTCGATAAAGGCGAGGCTCGAGCTGCTGAAGTCACCATTCATAAGGAACCTTTCAAACTAGGAAAAATCTTGTTGGGGGAAGACGTCTTCAGGGGGCAACCCCCTTAAGGTAGGGTTTAGGTAATACCTTTTCACAAAGTCCTATCATAGCAACTCAGGGGTTTCGGGTCGTGTGGCTGCTGACATTTTTGCACAGGATTAGAAAGTTACATATCCAGATATGTATTAGACTAAGGAGTTTTGATTGGGATGCAGGTAATTTGGAACATAGTGCTACTATGAGCAAATTAACGAAAGCAACAATGAATGAAGAAGCTCGAGCCTTTTGCCAAACGTACCGCGTAGGTGAAAGCTTACTAAAAACACCTCTCGAGCCAGACTTGAAAACGAAATTACAACACGCGCCGAGCGCAAAAGTCGGAACATCACCCTTCATCTTAATGAAGGGCTCGAGCATCGTCTGCGGCACTTAGCAGACTTAGAAGGCGTGGGCTATCAAACGCTTATCAAACAATTTGTACTTAGAACACATCTATCAAATATCAAAAAGAGTTGAGACAAGGAATTATCAACTAACTGCTTGACGAACAGACTCCAAACCCAATTCACCCTGTAAATACAACATAACCGCAAACGGCATCTTGCACCGTGGATACCTGAACTCACTACGTTCGGCTTCCTCCCCACCTGCTTTCTGTACCCCCAACCAAGCCTCAAACTGCTCTAACAAAAAGTCATGCCCCGCTCTCCGAAGAGCCTCACGGAAATAAGAGACAGCTTTTATTTCCTCATGCCATTTCATTGTGTCTTGTTCCTCTCGTGGCTGTTCTTTTTGTAGTCGCAACCGTGCGCGTGCCCACTCGCAACCCGCCAGTAAATCCAGAAGTTCACGAGGTTCACCAGGAGCTTTATAACCCCCTTTGGCTGCTTTCAGTAAGGAAGCATCAAACCGTTGCAGAAGCCTTGGTGGATAATTTGCAGCTACAAATAAGGTAGCACGCTGAACATGGGTATTAGGGTCTTTTTGAAATTTGCTGAAGGGTAAACCATAAGGAAAACTACTAAGTTCGTGCCAGTCTGATGGGGACAAAACAAGCAGATCGAACCCCTCTTGTTCTAGGTCTAATTCTTTCAAGAAGCGTTGCACCTGCGCTGCACGCCGCAACGCACCTACAGAGTAGCGTGTAGCTAATGTGCTATCTGGCAAAGTACGGAGATAAACTTTTTTTGTAGCAAGCATTGAAAAGAAGTATATGCAGGAAGACAGCAGAGAGTAGAAAGCTGAAAGCTAAAAAAGGTTAAGTCCTTCTGATTTCGACCTTTACATTTTTTCATGTTCTCTAAAAATGACCGTGTTACACTTACACACTATTGTGAGGCAACACATTAGTATGCAAAAACTTGTCTACCTGATGGTACTCATGTCTTATGTAATATCGGCCCAAATCGCTTTCGCGCAGGAGCGTTACAACTATCTCTCCGTAAACGGTGAACTCCTCGATGACCTTGGCCCCTTTTATTTTGTAAAGCAAGGAAATTCTACAGACTCGTATGTGCGCCTCGACAGCTTTGCAAAACAACTCGGGCTCGAGTACAGCTACGATGGCAAAACGCTTAATGTCTTGAGCCCTTACCGAACCATTGTTCTGGAAGCTACAAATAATATTTCGTTAGGGATGCAAAAACGCCCTAATGTACTTAGTGTTAACGGCGAGTTTATAGAGAGCCCAATGGGGATTGTCGTTAACAATATTCCTTATGCAGCTATTAACACCATTACGAAGGCCATCGGCGGTGAGATTGGTTGGCGTGGGGAGGAGCAACTAATTTGGGTTCACTATGACCCGAACAAAGATGTATCTAAAGCCGAAACACCAGGGGCTGAAACACCAGGGCCTGACACAGCAGACACCTCCGCACCAGCAAAAGCGAATGCTCCACCTACTTCAACTGAAACGAGAGGCGCAACCCTTGGTACACCAAGAATCGGCGCACAAGAGAGTGGGCAGACCCGCGTAGCTATAGACTTACCCGCCAACACCTACTACGAGGTTTACGCTTTTGACAAAACGTTTATTGTGAGCTTGCCACAACTTGGTGCAAGTGCATTTGACCAAGACTTTGCTGCTGACCCTAATATCGAAAATGTGCGTTACGCACTCATTAATAACAAATTAGCTCTCGTCATTACAACGCGCTATGCGCTCATTGCCTCTGGCTCAGGCTATAACTTCGCACTTTTAGAAGCGGATAGCACGACCAATAAGGAACGTTTTTATGTAGAATTTGCGCCTAATCTAACAGGCAGCGCTGTACAATCTGCTCAAGGTATGGAGCCACAAGCATTAACAAGTGCGAGCGCACAGGCTCCGGGTGCGCAGCAAAAAGTCGTGGTGATTGACGCAGGTCACGGAGACCAGGACCCTGGCGCGGTTTCACCTTATGCACAAGAGAAAGATGTCGTATTAGCGATTTCACTTAAGCTCGAGGCCTACCTGAAAGCCCAAGGTGTTCAAGTCATCATGACCCGTAGCGATGACACTTTTTTAGAACTCGAGGAACGTGCTACCTTTGCTACGCCAAATATTAATTTGTTTGTTTCAGTTCACGCCAATGCTGCTGCCGAATCTGCAAGCGGCATAGAAACGTGGGTTTTCGGGCAATCACTCGAGCCTGAGAGCTTAGCTCGAGCGATTGAAGAAAACGGTGGCGGCGCAGAAGGTAAAGCTCTGACACAGGAAGCGCAATCTGTGGCGCAGGGTGTAACCGGCGACATTTACCGTGAAAATCAGTTGCAATACAGTTTGGAACTCGCCAATCTTGTGCAGAGCAAAATGATCGCCGCAACAGGTGCCAAAGACAGAGGTGTGCAGCAAGCAGCGTTTGTTGTCATTCGTCACGCCCGTAGCCCAGCCATTCTTGTCGAAACAGGCTTTGTTAGCAATCCCGACGAAGGCACACGTCTTACTCAAAATGACTACCAAGACACTATGGCGAGAGCTATTGCTGAGGGTATTGTGCAATTTTTGAATCAAGGTTCGACAGTAGCGACAAATCCGTAAAGGCGGTAAAAAGTAAAAGGTTAAACGTAAAAAGTGTGGTGCAGTAGTCATTCTGTACTGTAGCTTTTCTCCTTTTTCCTTCCTCCTTCCTCCACTTTTTTGTTAGCATTGTCTTATGTCAAAAATCGTCGAGGGCGCGGGCGGTGTAGTATTCAACAAAACAGGTCAGGTACTTCTCTTGGGTCATCGCAACGGCACGTGGGTTTTTCCAAAAGGGCATCTAGACCCGGGTGAAACACATCTTATGGCAGCGATTCGTGAAGTCGAAGAAGAAAGTGGCGTCGTTGCTCGTTGCAACGACGAAACGATTACGTACACGACGCGCTATCACAACGCTCGTAAAGAAGAACGCATTATTACCTGGTTTCTGCTCTCGAGCAACGCCGAAGACGTTTTGCTCCGCGAAGCAACCTTTCCTCGAGGCGGCTTTTATACAGAGCAAAAGGCACTGGAGAAGCTCACCTTTGATGAGGATAAGAATTTGCTTCGCTACATGTTAGGGCAGAGGGCTAGGACGGAAGACTAAGTATTCCCATAGTAAGATTGCAGAATTATAAAATGCGCATAGGCTTTAACAACGGGCTTTAGCCCATTGCCAAAGGTGAGCTTCCTGCAAACTCAATATGGAGGCACTTAAACATGAGTCATCCCGAAATTTTGAGGTTGTGTTGCCAGAAACTCTAAATTTCACCTTCCTTGGTCATGGCTTCGTCGCTGCAGTGACAAATAGCCGAGTTGATGGTGACGACCGACACCCTAAACCGAGACTCGCAATGACAAAGGACGGTGCAGACGGCGCACGGTGCGCCATCTGCACTAAACATTCGCACCTGCACTCATGTCAGTATCATCCCTCACCCCTTCAGCCTTCTCTAATACCTTGTATCGTATGATGAGAGCTGTGCAACAAGGACTTAGTGGACAAACTGGAAACTTAACGGGCGAAGACATCCTCAAGATGGCGCGGCAGTTGCAGTGGTCGGGAACGCTCGTTTTATCGTCGGGGTTACTGGCGACCTCGAGAGAAGCTGACACGCACGGCATGATGTTTATTTTGTTAGACCAAGGGCAAGAACGTCAACGCCAAAAACTTGGACGCATTGACACGATGGCGGATAGTTTGGGCTTTCATATTTATCAGCACTCTGTTTATAGCAACGCCATTAATAGCGTGCCACTGCTGCCAAGTCGTTTCCCCCAAAGTGCCTTAGCCCTCATGCGCGTTATTCCCGTTCTGGGAGTCAGTTCGCTCGTGATGCCCAAACAACTTGACTTGAAAAGTCTCCTCGAGTCCTTACAAAACGAAGGCTTTACCGGTTATCTCAGCCTCGGCAAAACGATCGAGCAGGGTTTAGTGTTGTTGCATCAGGGTCACATTGCAGCGGCTGTTTATGAAAATGACGGCTACGTGCGTGAAGGCAGCGACGCGCTGCGCTTGCTGCGCCGTGCTTCACTTTTTGGTGTTGCAGAACTCGAGCTCGTGAAGCTCGAGCCTTTTCTCGTTCGCTCACTTTTAGGCTTGGCCCTCAGTGTAGTATCAAAAGACATCAAAGGCGACGGACTCGAGAGTGGTGAACTCGGTTACACCTTCGTGCAAGCGGGTCAACCCTTGCTCCGTGTTGCCATCGAGTTACACGGGCGCGTCGGTTTCTATGAAGCAGTGACACACATACCCGATTTGGTCATGCCTGATGAACCCATTGGTTGGGAGCAGCAACGTTACCAGTTAACGCTTCGTGGCCGCGACGCGCTCAATCCCATGACATCGCTCTCAATGGAATTTCAATCTGGCTACGGCAAACAAGGCAAGCGCCTGCTCGAGCAACTCTCGAAAGGGCTGAACGCCGAAAAGCTTTCCGAAAGTTTGATTATGACCATTAGCGACTTAAAACCCATGATTGAAAAGCTCGAGCGCGAAGGGCTTATTCGTCATGTGAATTCACTCCAATAATTTTATTGAAATGATTCCCGAGTATTGGTTAAAACGTCCAGACGTTTTTCTTGATGACGCAAGGAAAGAGAGGCTCGAGAGGCTTTGGTCTTCGTTAAGTTTTGAAAACATTCCCCTGCTTGAAAATCTACCTGTTCCCAAATGGGTTTTTCTCTGTTGGCTTGCCGAAGAAAAAAATATGCTGTTGCATGGTTCAGGAGATTTGAATATTGGGATGTTTGAACCACGTGCTCCTGATGCAAAAGATGACAATAGACATCTTGCGAAATTACGAAAAGGCTTATTTTACACGGGGAAATGACGATAGGGAGTCATGAAAAAGGCGACAAGGATGCTTCAGTAACCTCTGTACGCCCTTGACTCAGAGACTTTCTGAGGGTCTGGGTAGGGATTTCTTGCCAATTTATCCTTACATCACGTCAATTCGTCGCAACCAGGAAGGGGGTTGGGAAAGATGAATA
>JBOFGY010000148.1:0-8387 GCA_051649365.1 Trueperaceae bacterium | reverse complement strand
TAATTTTGACCTTATAGAAGGCTTCGGCTCGGCGGGTTTTGATGCGGGCGAATTCGTCTTGATAAAGTTTGAGTTTTGCGGCGGTGTTTGGGTGGACTTCAACATAAGGCTCTGGCTTTTTGTTGATTAGCATGTCGGTGCGGCGTGTGTGATTGCCTGTGAGATAGTGAACCAAATAGCGACCTGTGGTGAGTTGGAAAGGATAATCTTTGTCGGGAACTTCGTCAGGGTGGTGATACGGCACGACATGAAACTTGGCGCGTCCGTCGGGGTGGGCGAACGTTTCAGTAAACATTTTTGGTGTGCCTGGATGATTTTCTTCTGGGCAGGGCCAGAAGAGTTCCTCGCCGTTTCTTAGACGTTCGTAGGTGATGCCGTAGTAATCGGCGGGGCCGCCTTTGCTGGCGTGGCGGAGTTCTTCAAAGATGGCTCTCGAGAGGTTGGCTTCGTCGGTGTGTGCGGTTTGCCCCCCCGTACTTAATGTGTGCTGAAAGAAAACTCCGTCACGGCTGGACCCTTCCCCCCCGAGTTGGGGGGGATAGTGACCAAGTGACGATGTGTCATTTTTACTATGCAAGTTAAGCGCGGGGGGGCGTGCCGTGAGCGGGTTTTTCAAAGCATAATCGAAATACTTTGCAGCACCCAAACGCGCTGCCACCTCGAGCACAATCTCCATATCTCTTCTCGCACCACTTGGCGGCTCACGCAACGCTTCACGTAAAACAACGCGACCCTCGAGATTCGTCGTACTTCCCGTCTCCTCAGCCCACAGCGACCCAGGCAACACGACATCGGCAATGCTTGCTGTTTCTGATAAAAATGAATCAACCACAACTAAATGATCCATTGTGGCAAGCCATTTTTTTACTTGGTCAGTATCAGGTGAACTCACAACAGGATTAGAACCGAGAACAAAAAGCCCACGAATTTCTTTTTTACCAATGGCTTGCAAAAGTTCAAACGCGGAGTAACCAGGGCCAGGTAATTCGCTTTCGTTAATGCCCCAAACTTTGGCGACGTGTTCCCTTGCTTCTTTATTTGCAATTAAGCGATAACCAGGAAGTTGATCCGCTTTCATACCGTGTTCGCGGCCACCTTGACCATTTGCCTGTCCTGTGAGTGTGCCGTAACTTGCGCCAAGCGCGAGTGAAAGATTGATAACAGCAAGTGTGCTGGCAACGCCCCTCGAGTTCTGGTCGTTTCCTCTTCCCGTCAAAAACAAAGGACGCTTTGCATTGCGTAGTAAATCAACGGCTTCGCAAACTTTTTCAAGCGGTAAGCCTGTAGCCTCGAGCAAATAATCCGCACTCGTACTTTTTACATATTGCGCGGTTTCTGCAAAGTTGTTTGTGCGCTCAGAAATAAATGTCTCATTGTGCCAACCATTATCCAAAATCACTTTCAGCATCAGCGTCGAGAGTGCAAAATCTTCACCGACGTTGATTTGTAAATGTAACGCAGCGAGATTTGTCGTACTCGTTTGGCGTGGGTCAACAATGATAAATTTCGTGCCGTTTTGTTTAGCCTCGAGCAAATAATTCACCATGATTGGTAACGTCTCGGCAGTATTGGCACCGTAAATCATCACCACGTCGTGCTTAGGAATTTCTGACAAAGGCATGTTGAGACCTCTGTCAATACCAAAGGCTTTATTGGCACCTGCGGCGGCGGCGGACATGCAGTAGCGTCCGTTGTAATCAATGTGCGGAGTTTTGAGGGCGATACGTGCGAACTTTCCGAGTAAGTAGGCTTTTTCTGTTGAAACAGATGCGCCTGAATAAACAGCGTTCGCGGCGTTGCCGTATTTGAATTTCAAAAACTTAAATCCAGCAACGGCGCGTTCCATCGCTTCTTCCCAAGTTGCAGGAACGAGTTTTCCATGTTGTCTCACGAGTGGCGTTGTTAAACGCTCACGATGGTTAAAAAGTTTCGCGCTGTTTTGTCCCAGGACGCAGAGTTTATTTTTATTGATGGGATGCTCGAGTGGCTTCACTTCTACGCTGCCGTCTTCAAACTCCTGCAACTCCATGTGGCACTGCATGGCACAGTAACAACAATGGGTTTTCGCAGTTTTGACAGGCATAGGCTTTGCTGTTTCGTCCGCCTCGAGTAGGGGTGGATTTTTTTCAGCAATAACAGACGCAGTTCTAAAGGCGTTGCCCTCAGTCATCGTGAAGCCTTTCAAGTTTCTATGGAATATGCCAGAGCTGGTTCTCTAGCTCAAAACAAAGAGTACACATTATTTTGCAATTTGTCAAGTATGTGTTTAGATCTAAATTGACAAAAGTAACATTTTTAATTTACACTTTACACTTTTTTTATTAAATCTATTAGTTTAAGATTATAATTTTACATTTTTGCATATATTTGATAAACAATTTGCAATTTCATAGTTTATTTTTGAGTGAATGTCCTCTAAAAATAGTCCTGGTGTACAGTTTTTGCCAGTTACTACACTTTGCAAGTCTTCAAATGCAAGAAATTGCTTCGATTCGTAAATATACCGGAAGGAGGAAACTTGTGATTATTTCGTAGCTCGAGCCAAGTAACGACACCAATCGCAATAAATGAAAGGAATTGCTCGAGACAGAAGCCTTGAGTTTGCATAACACTTTGGACAATAATGCAACTATAATGACGCTATGAACACCTCCATGCGCTTTAGCTACGAAGATTTATTACAACTTCAAGGTGACGGCAAACGTCATGAAATTATTGGAGGGGAACTCTACACTATGCCGTTACCAAGTCCAGAACATCGACGCATCGTCTTACGTTTTGTGAATGCTATTTATATATTTTTACAGCATCTTTTAGATGAAGTATTTGTTTCACCTAATTGATGTTATTTTCCATTTTGAGGATGTTATCATTTCAGACATCGTGTTTATTTCCAATGAGCGAAAAGATTTAATTAGCAAGCGTGATGTGAAAGGTGCGCCAGACTTGGTGGTTGAAGTGATTTCACCAAGCAGCGTCAACCGCGACCTAGAGCTCTGCCAACGTGAAGGCGTTGCCGTTTACATTGTTGTAGAACCAGAAGAAAAGCGCGTCCATGTTTGGGATGAGAATAATGCGTTCATGCTAGGTACAGGTAAAACGCTGGCGTGTTCGGTGTTGCCTGGATTTGAAATAGCAGTGGCTAAGTTGTTTGTATAGTTCGTTCATTTGCTAGTGTTTGCGTTGAGTAAAAAGCCAATCGTAAAGTTCTTTTGTTTTATAGGCTCTATCCCAGGCATTATGGTCAGCATCGGGATACACGGTAAGCCTTGCATCTCCGCCTAATGCGTTCATTGCTTTCACAACTTTTTTAGATTCACCCACTGGCACAATATCGTCTTTCGCACCGTGAAAAGCCCAGGTTGAAATGCCTTTTAACTTGTTGGCAGAATTGGCTTTATCTCTTCCGCAAACTCGCTCCCCTGCGCCATGCAAAAAAACAATGAGCGGATACGAAGACGATGTGTTGTAGTTTTTGGGTAGATGAAGCAAATAAGGGAAATCTATTTTTTTGGTCAAAGTTGTCTTAAAACGTTTGGTAGCTAGCATGAAATTACAGGGGCTCCTCTTCACCTGTCAGAATCCCATAAAATTCCGCAGGGGAAAGTTTGAGGAGAGCACGTAAGTCCTCGAGTCTCTCAAAACTTAATTGCCCAACGCTGTAATCTTGGGTTTCAATTTTCTGCACCATTGAAGCACTTACACCCCACAGACCCGCAAATTCTTTTTGTGTCACACCAAGATACGCCCGCCAACGCTTGACCCATAAATGGAAGGTTTCAGGACGAGTTTCACTTTGTAGAGTGTCTTGCATGTGTTGGAAACATCTTAGCATTTCAGCGGGTTAGCAGGTCAGCATTTCAGTTTGTTGGTTGTTACATTCGAGCAAAAGGATTAGACATTTCCCTTGAAGAAAGCGAGCTGACTAGCTGAGATGCTGACCCGCTAAATAGGCTAAAACCTCATCACTACTACACTACTCACTCTACCCGCCTTAAAACTCGGTAACGCCAAAACATTGTCACACAGGACGGGCAGTTTTTGTTTGTAGACATCGTGCACAATTTGGGTGGCGTGCCCGCTTTGGTCGTGGTGATAGTGCGGTTCTAGCTCGAAGACGCTTTGGCGTTTTTGGTCTTTCCAAATTTCCAAGCTTTGCGCCAAGGGGGTTTGTTTTGACGTGAGCAACACCAACGCAGACTTGACCGAATCACGCTCGAGGAGGGGAATTCCCAAACCCGCTACAAGCCCTGCTTCTACAGCTGCCTCCGCACGTAAAAAACCACGCTGACGAGTGAGTGTTTCAAAAAGAACGGGTTCAGCCTTGTCGAAGGTTTGACTTGGTAAACCTTCTAATACGGAAAAGCGCGTATTGCGACTCACATTTTCAAAGTGTTGACTACCGTAAATGCCATAAAAGAGTTCTAGCTTACCCGACGCACCTGGGTGCCACAGCTCGAGCGCGACCTGCTGGATTTTGCAAAAGAGCACCACGACTGCTTCGACATTTCCCTTCGGGGCAAACGGCAAACCTAACCAAGCACCTGCAGAGGTTTTTTCAAGGTGTAGAAGCTTATCTAGAACCACTTTTTGAACGAACGAAAGACTCGAGATATCCCCGTAACTACTAAGAAGCTCGAGGCGTTGTGAAACACTCCAGACTTGCACAGCCCGAATGAGCGTCGTGGATGTTGTAGGAAGTTCTTTAGCCATAATCATTACACCCCAGCCTAGTGGATTATCTGCAATTTGTCAATGTGGAATTGATTATGTTTTAATTCTTGAAGTAATATTTTGCTATTAATACTCTATTTGTGGTTAGATGTCTTTGTATTTTTTATCATTTGCAATATTTTCAATGAGCAATCTACATTTAGGAGGTTGGAGTCAAATAACCACCACCAGAGGTGGTGGCATGAATGCCCCTAAAAGGTGGCTTACTATGTCAACTCAATCTCCCTTAACGAAATAACCCTTGTTGCTCTGCTCTCCACGTACCCTTTCACTTCATCCTTTAACACCCGATACCCATACTTCGGGCAGAACACCACATGGTACTTACACTCGTACAAACTATGCGACAGCTTCCGAAACCGTTTATGCTTCTCCATGTACCTTCTCATACCCTTCTTTTAGGGGAGGTACTATTCTGACTCAACCGCTCTAAGCCCAATTATTCCACTACCACAGGTAGTGGTTTCGCTAGCGCAATGAAAGATTGACGGTCAACCAAACCAAACAGCTCTGCAAAATGGGTTTGGATTTATCCAAAACCGCAACCGTCAGGAGTGAGAAACTAAAGACGTGAACGAAGGACGGCATGCTATTGATAAAAGGTAGATAAGGAACTGTGGCAAGAGGAAAACTTATGAGCTGGCTAAGGTAGCTCGAGCCCGCAGGGCGTAGTAGCACATAAATCATTGCACCCATAAAAGTGTGAGGAATGCTATGAAGCTAAGCTGCACCGATTGCCACATGAATCTATTTTAGATGGGGCGAGTAAATTCGCTGTGAAAAATCAGACTGTTTGTAATACCTACTTGAGTCTTCTAGTGCATTTATCTTCTAGTGCATCCACTAGTGCGATGCAGGGGCTTTTGCTTTCTGAAAACTAAACGTTCCCTCGAAATTCACTTGGTTGGCTGTCTCCTCTGTATAGCCTTGATAGGTTCCTATAAACATATCCCCTATAATTTGACCCTCGAGCTTAAGTTTTGGATTAGCCTCATCACCTTCAATACAAACGAGCCTGTCATCATCAGGAAAAAGCTGACACACCACATTTGTTTCCCCAGTATTAGACGAGTAAGCATCGAAAATTGCCCGTAGACTATTCTCTTGCTAACGGAAGCGCAAAAAGCGATTGAGTCAGACACTGTTTGATAAAGCGTCCCGTCACAATTTGCAATCAGGTTAATCGGAAAACTCGTGCAAATATCTTCAGGCAATAACTTAAAAGCAACTGTCGCATCAAAGACGGTGGACTCGAGACCAAGTTCCAGTTCTCCTAGCACGACTGTTTCTAAATAGCCGGATTTCCCAGGCTTTTGCCTATTAAAATCAGGACTAAGTCTTCCCAAAGGTACTGCTGTTAGAATGACACCATTAGATTCGGTAACCGTCCAACTCACAAGAACTTTTTTATTACGACAAGCAAACACTATTTTACTCGTTAGACCATAACTACCATAGCTATCTTCATAATTGTTGGTAATGATCTCAAAGTCTGGTGGTAGTGGCCCCATGCTTGCCAAAAGTGTTGATATGCCAAGTAAAACCACGCCAAGAAGTAACAACCAACGCAAGGCTTTCATGGCGCATCCTTAACAAAATTAAACGTACCAGAAATAGCAGTTTGTACTGTTCTTGTTTCAACAAGTCCCTTAATAGGTTCCTGCGTAACCCTCTACTGTAATTACTCCCTCAAGACGCAAGCGTTTTTCATCTACAGGGTCTTCACAAACAAGCCTGTCCTCTCCATCAAACCCTTCACAGCGCAGCAGTGTACTTTTCTCGCTCGTCTGAAGTTTAAGTTTGGCACTGAGTGGCCCTTCAACTCTTTCTTCATAAGGACTCCATTTCACATAAAGCGCGTGCGGCAAACTTGCCACATTGGGTGTTGCTTGCTCGAGGTTACCTGAATAAGCACCTGGCAAAGCCCTAGGAAAACCTGTACATACAGCTTCTGGCACCGCCAAAATTTCTCTATCATAGATGGAATACTGAATGGCATCGCCAACTTTCAAGCTCAGCATTGCACTGTCTCTAAAGGTAAATTGCTGTTCTCCTTTTATTTCTAAGGAGAGTTTCTCGAGCCTCGGTTCAATGTTTTGGGGCGGGTCAGCACTCAGACGCGGATTACTGCCATTGGTAATTTCCCAACCAAAGGTGAAACGATCACTCTTGCATAGCGTCATTGGACTTTCTTGAATGTCTTCAGGAAAAGTTGCTGGCGTTTTGATGTTAATGTCTGCAATATTTGAGGAGTGATCACACGCAACGAACAGAGCTGTGATACCGTCAACCAGGCAAAGCCTTTCATAGCATGATTGTAGACAGCGCACACGAGCTTCTAGCTATAATTTTTCACTTTCTAATTCTTGCGAAACCCTGCCACACTACGAGAGACACCATCACAAAGGCAGCAATGATAGCAGTTACAACTACGCTCGTGGTTTGCCCCGCTTGTGCTACTGCGATGCCCACAAACGCCCATACCAAAACAAGTCCATAAACTATATCTTTACGAAGATAGGTAAACGCTGCACCAATCGCTAGTGCAGCTAAAACCGTGACAACACCCCAGAGCGGCGCAAACGAACCACCTGTAATACCCCACTCGAGCAATAACACACAGGTATTAGCAACTACCGCCACTGTCAGCCATCCTGTATAAATACTAAAGGTCAAGTGAGTAGTGATGCGTTCAGCTCTCGAGACTTTCAGGTCACTTTTATTCACTTGCTCGGTTTGCAAACGCCCATAACAAACAAGCAGCGAACCGAGTAAACCCATAATTAAAAGTTGACTAAGCCACACGACGCGGTAATGCCAAGCGAAAATCCAGAGGCTGTTAAAAACACAACTTAGGGCAAAGGCATACCCAAGTCGCTTTAACCTTTCATTATTTTTTTGGGTGGGCAAAGCTTGATAAACCACAAAGGCCAACAACAGCATGTAAATAACACTCCAAATACTAAACACATAACCTGCAGGTGTAAATAAGCTTGGGTAAAGGTCGGAGATTTCACCCGAGTTCATGCCGTTGATCGGCAAGATGTTTGCAAGTGCATTAATCGTAATTGTCACACCAAGCGCAACGATGTTGACAATCTGCCTGATGTTATTGGGCTGGCTTTGGGTATACGTTTTTGTCGCCATGACAACTCCCCTTTTTGCTACGCTGTTAAGAAAAGTGTAAAGGAAAGTTAAGTCAGTGTGTGTAATGCCAAACCATAAAACGAACCCATGTGCCTTCGTAGGTATGGAGGAGATTAGGGTCGTCGCAACTTGCTTATTCGTCAGCTGAAATTCTGACTTCGTAGTGTTGCGACTTAGCATCAAACCTTGACAAGACGGCTCGAGCCTTGGCAGGAACAACAGCAACTTCGTCATCTTCACCGGCAAACAGTCGCACTGCCTCGAGCGAATCGAAGGTCATGATGGTGACAAACTCGATTTCATTCTTCAGGGTTTTTCGCAAAAGTTGAATAGCTCGAAATCCTTTTATGTGTTTATGTTTGATATCCACAATAATCTCTTCTCGAAGCAAAGTTTCATAGGTGTCAGCGTTACTTAGTGTTGTCCAACCGTGCCAAACGCGCATTATCATCATGAATCTCCTAATGTTATTGACATATCGCAAATTGTAGATATATCTATTTACA
>JBOFGY010000147.1:0-25626 GCA_051649365.1 Trueperaceae bacterium | reverse complement strand
ATGAAATTTCTCCGTTAAGCTAACGCCCTACAGTAGATTCAAAAAATGCATGTAGCCCCTCTGGGTTACATCCACACCGCCCCTAACGAGGGCGGTGTACTTTTTATGTTCAAAAACAGTGACTTGTCTTTTTGTCAGCTTAACAAATTAGAGTGTCTCTACTCGAGCGACATCACAAAGTGATACAAATCCGGTGCACCCGAGTGAATGTCTATCTCCATATCTTCAAATTCTTCTTGCAGTTTTTCCAAAAACTCCCCCGCGCGTTCTTCACCGATGGCGGTGTTGTAAAAGAGCGTGGCGATTTCATAGTCTTTGGCGCGTTTGGCTAGCATCTGCTGCAAGCAGTCTTCCGGGACTTTGGCAGAAACCTCGAGTGTGTCATTGGCGAGACCAATAAAATCACCTCCTTGCACCGTAACGTCATTAATCGTGACAGAGCGGCTCGCGGTTGTAACTTCCAATGTAACTGCGTGGTCGGCAGCTTCTTGCATATCCTCGAGTAGTTCACTTGGCTCTTTCACTTCGTCAAAAAGCACAGCCGCCGCTAGACCCTGCCCGAGCGTGCGCGTAGGCAACACAGAAATTTGTTTTTCTGGCACGAGTTCCGAAACGCGCTGCGCGGCCATGATGATGTTTTTATTATTCGGCATCACAATCACATGGTCTGCACCTACACTGCGTACCGCGTCGGCGATATCTTGTACGCTTGGATTATTCGTTTGTCCACCCCCAATGACCCGGGCTTTAAGACTACGAAACACTTTTGTAATTCCGTAACCATCACTCACTACAACGAGCGCACTCTTAGGAGATTCGGCGTGGGCCATGTCTATGTTGGCCAAAATTTCTGAATGCTGCTGGCTCATATCTTCAATTTTTGAACGCACCATCTTGCCGTATTTGGCAACGGTAGCAAGCAGCGTTTCAGGTTCTTCAGTGTGGATGTGACCTTTCACATACCCTTCGGCACCAACCACGAGCAGTGAATCACCAAACGGCTTTACGAGTTCTTGAATTTGCGACGTTGGTACGCTCACATTTGATAACAAAAACTCGGTGCAAAAACCAAACTCTTGTTCTTCAAATTGCTCTTGGGCGCGTTTCTCAATTTTTGGAGGCGGTGGCAAATCTTTACCGTCAAAATAGGCAATGACCCCTTCTAAGACTCGCAAAAAGCCGAGCCCACCCGAATCCACAACACCTGCTTGCTTCAACATGGGTAACTGCTCGGGGGTTTTATCTAGAGCGTCTTTACCAAATTCGTAAGCGTCTCGCAGAACAGCAAGCGGTGTGCTGGCGTTGCCGTTGTCTGCACCTTCGGCGGACATCCGCACGACGGTTAGAATGGTGCCTTCGACAGGTTTCATCACGGCAGCGTAGGCACTCTTCGTGGCACTTTGCAAGGCTGCACGAACTTCGGTTGCGCCGAGCGTGGTGTGCGCCTTGATACTTTCCGAAAACCCTTTGAGAACTTGCGAGAGAATCACTCCAGAATTACCACGCGCGCCCAAAAGTGACCCATAAGAAAGAGCGTGGGCAACTTCGGACATAATCTTGGGGTTTTCGTCAAGCAGTTGGCGGCGCACCGATTGCATGGTGAGGTGCATGTTTGTTCCAGTGTCGCCGTCAGGAACAGGGTAAACATTGAGTGCGTTCACTTCGTCCACATAGACACCGAGCCAATCGGTGGCATAGAGAAAGGCTTTGGCGATGTCTTTGGCAGCAAGCTGAGCTGGGTCAGCAAGTTTCGTCGTGGCAAGTGTTTCAGGCACGGCTTACCCCCGCAATATGAACACGGACGTTCTCGAGTTCAACCCCCGCATACGTCTTCGCGGCATACTGCACGCGCTCACGGATAAGGTCGGCAACCACAGGAATATTCACGCCGTAAGCAACAACCACGTGTAAATCCACATTGGTATCACTCGTTGCTCGAGCAACTTTGACACCTTCATCTGCGTCGGAAACACCCAAAATACGCTTAATGCCATCTTTAATATTGGCGGGCGACATACCAATCACACCTGGCACTTCGTGGGCAGCTAGACCAATCATCGTGGCCAGGGCTGCGTCGGTGACGGTAATGGTATCTTTGCCGTCGTCTTTTTCTTTCGGTTTTTCCGCTTTTCGTTTCTCAGGTTTTTTATTCAACTCAGTTTTTTTATCTGACTCAGCTTTTTTTTCTGACATGGGCTGTCCTCTCTCGAGCACCTGGGAAAGTACGGGATTGCTAATGGGGACATTGTACCGTAGCGGAGGCTAAGAGAAGTAAAAACGTATACAGTTCGACTCAAATATCCCACACTTCAACGGTTTGCTCTAATACCGTCACTTCGTAACTTCCATGTGACACCACAAAATCATGTACTTTACTCAGAACACCCTCGAGCCACACCGCATCGTGGCTTATCACCGTGACACCAATACGCTCCCAATCATGGGCATTAAGCCCGTCAAGACGCGCTACCGACACAGGAAAGCGCACTTTAAGTTTTTCGGTTACGGGAAGAACCATCGCCCGCTTTTCCTTGAGGCTTGTCACCCAGGGCATGGCGAGGTCAGCAAGGTAGATACCAATGTAAATGAGGTTAGCTTTTGACACTAAATACTTTGACACTAAATACAAGGTTAAAGGTTAAAGGTTAAAGGTGCAAGGTTCAAAAACCTTCAACTTTTAACCTTTAACCTTCTCACGACCTTATTCCATGCCTGCTAAAAAGCCAATTTTTCTAAGCGCACGAATGAAGTCCATTACGGTGAGGCTGCCAGCGTCGTATTCGACCGTAGCTTGCTGCTCACGGCCCACATCTACTTTTTCTACGCCTTCAATGGACATAAGGGTTTCCCAGACCTTTTCGGCTGCTTCCATCGTTGTCATGCCTTTTATACCTAAAATAACTCGAGCCACACCCTACCCTACCAGCTTTGCGGTCTTAAGGTGGTGAAGTTTTCACTAAACTAGGCTTTTATCCTTTGGAATATTATACTTTGGAATAGATATTAACAGATAATGCTGATGTCACTCTTATTCTACCTTTTGTCCACGCGAACCTAATACACGCCCGAAAATGCGAAAAGGTTTTTCTGCATATCGTTTTTCTTCCAAAGCCGTCACACCTGTGACATCAGCACTTGGGTGCTGAACGTGCAAATCATACACGGCTGCGTCATAGGCACTCTTCGTGACAGCCTCGAGCAACGCAAGGCGCGAAGCGTGGTCGTTCACCTCTGCCACAGCCAGGCGGTTCACGTAAACCGTCGGGCGCGTACCATTCCACACGGACTGCGCGAGGACAAAACCCGTAGGTTGCCCTGAACGTACCGACACGAAGGCGTGACCGGTGCGAACATAAAAATGCAAACTGCTGCGTGTTAAGAAAGGCTCGAGACCAACCTCGTCCGCGAATGCCCTATCTATTTCTGCTAATCCTTCTTCATCGTCTGGAGAGAGCGGTCTTGCAAAAACTGGATTTATCTCTGCCATAAGCCAGACTTCCCGCCTTCTTTTTCTAAGAGTTGAATATTCTCGATGACGATACCTTTACTTATCCCTTTAAGCATGTCATAGAGCGTGAGTGCTGCTACACTGACTGCCGTCATCGCTTCCATCTCGACACCTGTTTGACCGGTTGTTTTACACACGGCTTCAAAACGCACCCCATCACTTTGCAAAGTACCTTTTACCGTCACTTTGGCGAGTGGCAACGGATGACAAAGTGGAATAAGGTCGGAGGTTTTCTTCGCGGCCATGATGCCTGCAAGTTCTGCCACAGCTACAGCATCGCCTTTTTTCGTATCGCCACTGTGGACAGACTCGAGCACTTCCTCTGACAAACGCACGAACGCTTCCGCAACAGCACGACGTGGGGTAATAGCTTTTTCCGAGACATCTACCATCACGGCTTTGCCGTCTTCAAAATGGGTTGAACTGGAAGCTTTTGTTGACTTCATTGACATAAGATGAAGTATAGCGTGTTCTTTTTTAAGGAATGAGGGATGGGACTTTCGGTTTTACGCATCCCTCATTCCCCATTGCTCATTCCCTTTCACATCGGTGACAACACATAGGCCAAGACTAAGCGCGCGGTGGACTCAAGAGCCTTCTCGTGGGTACGCTCGAAAGCGTGGGATGCGTCTACACCAGGGCCAACGAGTGCAGCGCGGTAATTTCCACCCGCTCGCCAAGCCGCCGAAGCGTCCGAGCTGTAGTAAGGGTAAATATCATTTTTAAGGTCAATGCCATATTCACTGGCTAAGCGGCGCAAGCGTGCATTCATAGCGTAGTCATAGGGGCCAGAAGAATCTTTCACACAAAGTGTGACGCTATATTCATCACTCGCTTGTCCCTCCCCTACCGCAGCCATATCAATACAGAGCAGCTCGGCACTATCCGCAGGAATGCCTGCCGCCGCACCGTGACCTACTTCTTCGTAATTCGAGATAAAAAAATGTACGTCACCAATGGGTTTTTGGTTCGTGTCTTGTAACGCTTTCGTTACGGCGAGTGCAATCGCTACCGCCGCTTTATTATCGAGGTGTCGCCCTTTGATAAATCCCCCCTCGGTTAAAACGGGGTTGCTTTTGTAAGAAACAAAATTACCAACCTCAATACCCAAGTCCTCCATTTCTGGTCGTGTTTTCACTTCAGCATCAAGGCGAAGTTCCATCGTTTCTGCTGTGCGCTTTAAGTCGCGGAGTTCTTGACCGAACACGTGGGTGGACTGTTTAATATTGACAACGGTTCCTGTAAACTCACGTCCATCAAACATATGAAGCACGCACTCGGCACCTTCTACCGTAGCCCAGTCATAACCACCAATCATGCTGAGCTTTAAGCGACCATTTTTCTTGACTTCTTTAACCATCGCACCAAGTGTGTCTATGTGTGCAGCCACAGCCCTAGCCGGGCCACGCCGACCTTTGAGCGTCCAGAGCAAAGCACCCTTTGGCGTGCGCACAAAGGGAACTTTGAGCGTCTGCAATTTTTTTTCCACTAGAGCCATCGCCAGTTCGGTGTAACCCGTAGGTGAGGGAGTCTCGAGCAGCTCGAGCAAGACCTTGGTGCAGTAATCCAGGATAGGAGGAAGTTTTGTAGCCATAGCTTAGCGTACCCTATTAGCGTACCCTAAAGGCAAAAGGGAGAATGTGGGAGGGAGAATGAAAGAGGAAGGTCTGCCTTGATATGTAACAGCACTTAATAATTTTTTGCCAAAAAACCCGTTAAAGTAAACCTACAATGACCACAACCAAAACAACCCTTGACCGTAACAAGGTGAAAGCATTACTCGCGCAAGAGCAAGCGCACTTCAAACAACATCACCTTCACTCCTTTGAACTTTATGAACGTGCCAAAAATTCCCTTCTCGCAGGCGTGCCAATGCACTGGATGACGCGCTGGCCCGGAGGGTTTCCTATTTTTGTAGCTGAGGCTAAAGGTGCAACGTTTAAGGACGTTGACGGCTATGATTATATTGACCTGTGCCTAGGGGACACGGGTGCCATGACGGGTCACGCACCCGAAGCCGTGAAGCCTGTCATCTTAGAGCAACTCAGCAAAGGCATCACCACCATGTTACCGAGTGAAAACGCCCTCTGGGTCGCGGAAGAATTGCAACGTCGCTTCGGACTAAGCTACTGGCAATTTGCGCTTACCGCAACAGACGCAAATCGTTTTTCACTAAGACTAGCTAGAGCCGTGACAAAACGTCCAAAAGTTCTAGTGTTTAACGGTTGCTATCACGGCACCGTAGACGAAGCCTACATCAGCATTTATGATGGTCAAGCTCAAAACCGTGTTGGGAATATCGGGCCGCAAATTGACCCAACTTTAACGAGTAAAGTCATCGAGTGGAATGATGTGGACGCGCTCGAGGCTGCCCTCAAACCCCGCGATGTCGCGGCGGTGCTTGCCGAACCTGTCATGACGAACGTGGGCATCGTACATCCAGAAGATGGTTATCAAGACGCACTACGAAAACTAACCCAAAAGTACGGCACACTGTTAATTATTGACGAAACCCACACCCTCTCAGCCGGGCCAGGTGGCTACACAAAAGCGCACGGCTTAGAGCCCGATGTTTTGACGGTGGGTAAACCACTTGCTTCGGGTATTCCTGCCGCAGCGTATGGTTTTACAAAAGAGTTTGCAGAAAAAGCTGGAGCTGTGATTGAAGCACCTTACGCCGATACAGGTGGCATCGGCGGTACGCTTGCTGCCAATGCTCTGTCTCTTGCCGCGATGCGGGCCACGCTCGAGCATGTTCTCACAGACGCTGCTTACGCACGCATGATTCCTCTGGCTGAAACATTTGAAAACGACGTACAAACGATTATGCAAAAATACAACTTACCCTGGCACGTCACGCGCGTGGGTTGCCGTGTAGAATATTTGTTTCGGGAGCATGTAGCTAAAAATGGTAGTGAGGCAATGGCCGGACAAGACGCAGACCTTGACCCGTTTATTCACCTTTATATGCTAAATAGAGGAATTTTGCTGACACCGTTTCACAACATGGCGTTAATGTCACCTGAGACAACAGAAGCACAGGTGAAAAAACATGGGGAGGTGCTCGAGGAAGCTGTAAAAAGTATAATTTCTTAGCTAGGGGTCAAATAATAAAGATGTTCTCAATCAAACAGGAAAATTTTATTGCTCTGTTTTTGATGGCTGCGCAACTTCAGTTTTTTCAGAGGAGCATATTCCGCGTAGACTGAGGCTATGGCAACTCGAGCACAAACAACACAGCTCATCAACATTGAACCGTGCCTGGAAGCCCAACATCTTGCTACCTTTCGCATGGATAACACCCTCGACATGTTTCGCAAACCTCAAGCGCAGAAGACGGCTCTTCTCGAGATTACCAAAGAGGGCGGCTGCGTTACCGTAGCTCAGGTGAACACTATCATTGTGGGCTATGGAACTTTTCACCACCCCAGCGATATTGAATCTTGGGGTGAGGACAGAACGGGAAAACTCATTGAACTTGGTGCCGTTGAAGTTAGTGAGCACTACCGCGGACAAAAACTTGCCGAGAGGCTTTTACAAGCGACTTTCGCAACTGGCAAATATGACGACACGATTGTTTTTGCAACCATGTACTTCTGGCACTATGACCTCAAGCGCACGGGGCTCAGTGACTTTGCTTATAAAAGACTACTCGAGAAACTCTATCGCAAAGCAGGCATGGTTCCTTTTGCAACCACAGACCCAGAAATAAAAAGTAGTGCAGCCAATCAACTCATGGCTCGAGTCGGGCCACACACCCCCGCAGACGTAAGAGCTGAGTTTGACCGTTTGCGTTTACGTCCTGTATTGGAGCTTTACTAGATAACCTGAGCTCGAGGTTTCCAGTCAGGGCAGTAACAACAGCTAAGTAAAACGCAAGAAGCGAGACGTGAACGCCTTTCGCTCTTGCGTTTTACGTTTCACGTCTTACCTGGGGTTATACTTACCAACAAAGCATAGGTGACTCCGAATTCAGATTAGATAGCCGACAGGCGGTGACCCCGGTTACGCAGCAGACGAAATTTTTGCCTCGCTTCGTGAATATGCAAAACGTGTAAAAATCGGACGCACGGTTAGTGACAACAAAGGCTTTCGCGTTCAGTTACCAAACCGTGAATCGTTTTAGTCCTGACGCTACTTTTTATATTGGTGCAAATCCCGGTATGAGATTTTATGATGGCGCGCCTATCTTTGCTGTTGAAGTGCGCAGCGAAAGTGATTATGGCACAGAAGCAGAACTTGCTATGGCACAAAAACGTGCGGATTATTTTGCAGCAGGAACACAAGTTGTTTGGGATGTCAATTTACTAGCTGATGAGGTCATCAAGGCTTATTGGGCAAGTGAACCAGATAAGCCAATCCTTTTTTGCAAAGCCGAACTGGCACACGCTGAACCCGCGCTCACGGGTTGGCATTTTACCGTGAATGATTTATTTCCAAACGATTTAACTTAGCAATGAAGCTTTCAAGATTTTGTCTCAACGGCCGCCATCACGGAAAACGCTTAAGAGCAGTTACTTCAATCTCAATTTTCATTCGTGCATCTGCCAAGCCCGCGACGATCATCGTGGCGGCTGGGCGTATCTCGCCAAAATACTTGCGCAACACTGGCCAGCACGTTTCAAAATCAGAGGCTACTGGCAAAATGTATCTAACCCGCACGACATCTTGAAGACTCGAGTTCGCTTCTTGGAGAACTGCTGCAATATTTTGTAGACACTGTTCTGTTTGTTTAACAACATCTTCTGCAATCGTCATTGTCGCACAATCAAAACCTGTTGTACCAGCAACAAAAACCCAGTTACCATCTACGACAGCTCTCGAGTAGCCAATTTGCGCTTCAAAGGTTGACCCCGAACTGATTAGTTTTCTCGCCATTCGTTTAGCCTACCGCAGGCAATAATGCAAAATCAATCTCTGGTCTATTGGCTAAAATCACCTCAACATCAGGTTTGCGAATGAGCTTATAAAGACTATCGCGCTGCATCGGTTCAAACCCCGCATCTACAATTTGGCGAATCATTTCGCGCTCGGGTGTGTTGCGGTGTTTGGCTCCCGCTTGTGAGACAACGTTTTCCTCGAGCATGGTCGAGCCGTAATCATTGGCTCCAAAGAATAATGCGGTTTGTGCAATCTTGTGACCCATCGTCGGCCAAGAGGCTTGGAAGTTTGGGATGTTGTCAAGAAATAATCTGCTGACTGCTAAGTTTTGTAAATATTCGTGTGGGCCTGCCGTTGGTACTTTGCCATGAATACGCACACCTTTCGTTTGCAACGTCCAACTAATAAAGGCACTAAAGCCATTCCGGTATTTTGCTAACGACTTATCTTGCAAATCACGAATGCCTTTCATGCTCTCTACGCGCTGCGCATGGGTTTCACCAAAGCCAATGACCATCGTCGCAGTGGTGTAAAGTCCGAGGGATTGCGCTTCGCTCATAATGCGTAGCCAATCGGGTGTTGAAATACGCGCAGGTGAAATATGCTTGGCATGGCGAATATCGTCCACGAGCATTTCACCGCCACCGCCAGGGAGACCGTCAAGTCCAGCTTGGTGTAATTCTTTTAAGACCTCGAGCGTACCCATACCTGTAAGTTTACTCATACCCTTAATCTCTTCAGGACTAAACGCTTCAACACGAATTGTCGGGTGCTGCGCTTTGAGATGCTTCATCAAATCCAAATACCACGTGAACGGTAAATACGGATTCACACCACCTTGCATCAAAATACGTGTACCACCCACAGCCTCGAGTTCGACAATTTTTTGACTAATCTGCTCGAAAGAGAGCGTATAAGCATCTTCCTGCTTGCGCGTGCGATAAAAACCACAAAAGGCACAACCAACATTGCACACATTCGAGTAGTTAATGTTGCGGTCAATGAGGTAGCTTACAACCTCTGGCTTTGTTCTAAGACGGCGCACGGCATCCGCAGCAGAAGCAAGCTCGAAGAGGGGTAGCTTATAAAGCTGTACAGCTTCTTCTGGTGTAAGGCGGCTACCTGAGGTGGCTTTCTCGAGGATTGTCATAGTGGTATTTTAGCACCGCGTTTAGGCACTCTTTGTAAGGACAATAAGCTTTGTAGAGACAATAGGCTTTACTTATTACACAACACTTTTTTGTTTCACGACACTTTTTTAGAGATTAGGACTCTACACTGTCTTTATGGCTCAACCCTTTCAGATACCGAAAACAATCCACGAAGCAACCAAGCTACAAAAAACCCTACGTGACAAGGTTATTTTAGAAGGTGAGCTTTCAGACATTCGCACCTTTGCAGCACTCGACGCTTCACATCCAACACGATTTTCTAAAGTGAAGGGTTTCTCTGTTGCAGCAGTAGTGGTGTGGGATAAAGATAAAAACGTGATGCTCGAGACTGCCACCGCTAGCGTAAACGAAACAACCTTGTTTCCCTACGTACCCGGCTTCTTGTCTTTCCGCGAATCACCAAGTTATATTGCGGCACTCGCTAATCTTTCACACCAACCCGACCTTTTGCTTGTAGATGGTCAGGGTATAGCTCATCCAAGAGGTTTGGGTATTGCCTCACATTTAGGCGTGCATTTGGATATACCTTCGATTGGTATAGCAAAAACATTGCTGTTTGGCAAACCCGAAAAAGACTTGGGTGAAAGCGCGGGTAGTGCAGTCCGGCTCATGAATAAAACCCATCAAGTTGGCTGGGTGCTACGTTCAAAAATCAACGTGAAGCCGCTTTACGTGTCACCAGGACACAACGTAAGTATGGAAGGGGCTCTCGAGTTCGCTCTTTCTCTTCTTGGTAAAAACCGCTTACCTGAACCTCTCGGGCAAGCGCATCGTGTCGCGGGCGAAGCAAGACGTCATTCTACTTAGAATACGTTAGACTATTAGTTATGAGTAAGCCCCAGCGTAGCCTTGAGGAAATTTTCCGAGATCAAGTTGAACGTTCGGATATAGACAATAAAACGCAACTTATAGATGCTTTTGAGAAATTACTTAACGAACACACAAAGCGCGACAAGATTCGGGATTTATTAGAGTTAGTTGTTTACCACAATAACGATGTAGATATAGTCCACGAATTAAAAAAACAACTTTTATTGGCAGAGTTATCCCCTCGAAAAATCAACTAACTATGTCTTGGGTCATACCGATTATTTTAGAAGGAAAATTTTTGAAACTCGAGCCACTAGGTCTCGAACACATTGCCAGTTTTCAAGAACATTATTCCGCAGACCTTTATGCTTGGATGAGCGGTTATCCTGCCAGCAATTCTTTTGAAGATATGAAGATTTACTTTGACAGCATTTTAACAGACCTAACACGCTGCAATTACGCTATCAACATTGACGGTCAAATTGCTGGACGTACAGGTTATATGGACATTCGTGAAAAGCATAAAACCCTCGAGATTGGCACCGTCATCTTCAAACCCTACCAAGGCACGAACGTTAATCCAGAAAGCAAATACTTACTTTTCAAACACGCTTTTGAAACCCTCGAGGCGGTGCGCGTACAAATTAAAACAGACTCGCGTAACGCACAAAGTCAACGCGCCATCGAGAAACTCGGGGCAGTGAAAGAAGGTATTTTACGGAACTATCAAACTCGAACGGACGGCTACGTGCGCGACACGGTGATGTATTCAGTTATTGATAAAGAGTGGCCGAGTGTAAGGGCAGGGCTCGAGGCACGTCTTTACACTCATGAGAAATAATTTCCATGGTGTACCTATGCTATGTTGCCTTTATGCAAACATCAATTCATAGTGCTTCACTATCAAATTCGTTTCGTTGCCTAATTTCTAGCTGCCTAATTTTACAGTGGAATATTCCCGTGTTTTTTGAACGGGCGTGTTTCTTCTTTATTTGCCAACATTTTCAAATGTTTGATTAAATGCTTCCGCGTATCTTTAGGATCAATAACATCATCAATATACCCACGGCCTGCCGCCCAATACGGATTGTCAAATTGCTTTTTGTATTCGGCAATCTTCTCTGCCCTCGTCGCATTTGGATTGCTTGATTTCTGGATTTCTTTGCGGTAGATAATATTCGCCGCACCTTCTGCACCCATCACCGCAACCGCAGAAGTTGGCCAAGCCAACACGACATCTGCACCCATATCACGGCTATTCATGGCCAGATAGGCACCACCATAACTCTTACGGACAATGAGCGTGATTTTTGAAACGCTTGCTTCCGCGTAAGCGTAGAGCATCTTGGCACCGTGCCGAATGATGCCCGCATGTTCCTGCGCCACGCCTGGCATAAAACCTGTTACATCTACAAAGGTGATAATGGGAACATTAAAACAATCGCAAGTACGAATAAAACGTGCAGCTTTGTCGGATGCATCAATATTGAGTGTACCCGCCATAAAACGTGGATTGTTCGCCACGATGCCTACACTCTGTCCACCAAGTCTTGCAAAACCAACAATGATATTTTTTGCAAAGTCTGGCTGCACTTCAAAGAAGTGTTTGTCATCTACGACGGTTTCAATAACATCGTGCATTGGGTAGGGACGGCGTTGGTCGGGGTGAACAATGCTAAGGAGTTCGGGTGTACTACGTGTGGCAGCATCTCTAGCTTCTAGGAGTGTAGGTTTTTCTTTGGCAGATTGCGGAAGATACGAAAGCAACTCCCGAATCATTTTCAAAACGCCTTCGTCGTCATCCGCTTCTAAGTGGGCTACGCCCGATTTGCGGTTATGCACGTCTGCGCCACCAAGTTCTTCAAAGCTCACTTCTTCTTTTGTCACTGACTTAATGACTTCAGGGCCGGTAATAAACATGTACGACGAGCCCTTGGCCATGAGAATAAAGTCCGTCATTGCTGGGCTGTACACCGCACCACCCGCACACGGCCCTAAAATCGCAGAAATCTGTGGCACGACTCCTGAATAGATTGCATTACGGTAGAACACTTCGCCGTAGCCTGAAAGCGAATCAACACCTTCTTGAATTCTTGCACCTGCTGAATCGTTAAGACCAATAATCGGCACACCTGTTTTTACGGCCAAGTCCATCGCCTGGCAAATTTTCTTAGCGTTCATCTTGCCCAAGCTACCGCCAAGTACCGTAAAGTCTTGACTAAAAACAAACACCGTGCGCCCGTCAATGGTGCCGTAACCTGTAACCACACCTTCACCCGGTGCATCTATACCTTCCATCATTTCACTATCTAAGTGTTCAGTAAAAACAGAAAGCTCTACGAATGAATCTTCATCGAGCAGGGCGTGGACGCGCTCCCTGGCGGTCATCTTGCCAGCAGCGTGTTGTTTTTTTATACGTTCTTCACCACCACCTGCTTCAATGCGCTTGCGGCGTTCTTCCATCTCGGCGGTGAGTTCGTTCATCCACACGAGGGTGTCTTTGGCGTGGTTATTAGTGTTACTATCAGAAATAGTGAATCACCTTTGCTTTCTGCAATGCGGTTGAGCTACACATAACATTCATGTTGGAAGGAGCAAGGGATCACGACTTCTTAGTGTACTTAGCTCCATGAAGGACAAACGAGTTTACACTGACCATCTTATAAAGGTAAAGCCGTGCTGCGTTTCACTTCTTTGAGCATGACTCGAGACTTGACATTACTCACGCCACGAATTTGGGTAAACTGATTGAGCAAAAGACGCTGATAGGCATCTAAGTCTGTGGTCGCAACTCGCAAAAGATAATCGTATTCACCCAACACCAAATGACACGCGAGCACCTCGGGGAATTTCAGAATTTCGGTGGCAAAGTGCTCGACAGCATTTTTCGTTTGCTTGTCCAAAACAATTTCCACAAACACCTGAAGTTGAAAACCTAGCTGCTTGGCGTCGAGCAGCGTTACATACTGCTGAATAATGCCTGCGTCCTCGAGTTGCCGAACACGGCGCAAGGTCGAAGACGGGCTCATCCCCACTTCATCGGCGATTTGATTATTAGGCAGCCGCGCGTTGTGTTGCAGAACATTGAGAAGTTTCTTATCTAAATTGCCAATGGTTTGATTCGACATAATATTTCAGTTTAACATGACATGGTGCAATAATATTTTTCCCCCAGCCCACAAAGCGTCGTTATTTGCAATCATTCATCAAGACATTTTGCTAGGCTATAATGATGGAAAAAGTCAATACCATGAAAAAGATCGGTCTCATTGGCGGCATGAGTTGGGAATCGAGCGCAGAGTATTACCGCATTATCAACGAGGCTACCCGCAACACGCTGGGTGAACTTTACTCTGCCAGAAGTCTCATGGCAACGGTCAATTTTGATGAAATTAAAAGAATGCAATATGAAAACAGATGGGCTGAAGCTGCTAAAATTCTTGCGGAGGAAGCACGGAGTCTCGAGCGCGGTGGTGCAGACTGCATCGTACTTTGCACGAACACCATGCACAAACTTGCGAATGACATTCAAGCAGCCGTGAAGATTCCCTTTATTCATATTGCTGATGCAACCGCTGAAAAAATCCAATCGGCAGGTCTCAAACGTATTGGCCTTCTCGGTACGATTTTTACAATGGAGCACGATTTTTATAAAGGACGTTTGACAGAAAAGTACGGGCTCGAGGTTTTAGTTCCCCATGAAGGTGACCGCCAAACAATTAACACCATCATCTATCAAGAGCTCGTCCAAGGCAAAGTAATAGAACGTTCCAAAGCAGAATATGTTCGCATTATGAAACAACTTATCGCTGATGGTGCTGAAGGAATTATTTTGGGTTGTACAGAAATTATGTTGCTCGTCAGTCAAAAAGACAGCTCAGTCCCCGTTTTTGATACGACAACTTTACATGCGTTGGCTGCGGTGGAGTTTGCCATTGGGCAACCTAGCAAGCTGTCATAACACAGCAATTCCAAGGCTGATTGAAACAGTGTTTCAACAAGGGGCTAGCCCCTTGCAAAAGGTGGGCTAAACATTGTCTCAGTGAAGCTTGGAACTACTAACAGAACCAAAAGAAGGCTATTTAATCTGCTGCGCTAGCAGTTTCCTTCGTGACTTCCTGCGCTTCTTGCTGCTGACTCAAAACTGACTTTTGAAGAGCGGGCGCATCTCCTACACCATAATCTTTTGCAATCACTCGCGCGGTCATCTTCGCTGACATCATCACACTTGGCGTACCGCCACCAGGCTGTGTTCCATGTCCCACGAGGTAAAGATTTTTAATGTCTTCGCTTTTGTTATGCGGTCTAAAAAACGCTGAGTGAATCAGGCGTGGCTCAACGCCAAAGCCGTTGCCAAGATAGCTGTTCAACGTGTTTTCAAAGTAATCAGGTGTTACAAAACTTTTGTAAACGAGGCGGTTCATGAGGTCTGGAATATAGCCGCGCTTATCCAAAAACTCTAAAATTTTATTGACAAAGGCTGCGCCCATCAAGTCCCAATCTAGCTTGCTGCCATTGTGCGGTACGGGAATAAGTGTATAAGCAGCATGATATCCTGCTGGTGCCAGGCTCGAGTCAGTCAGGGTAGGAATGTGCAAATACTGCGAAAAATCTTTGGCCAAGACTTTGTTCTCGAAGATATCCTCGAGCAAACCCTCATAGCGCGGCCCCAAAATAATATTGTGATGCCGCAGTTTCTCCACTTCGTTACCGTCAGCCTTAAAGCCAAAATAAATCACGACAAGTGACATAGATTCACGCATCAACTTGACTTTGGTATTGCTATTGATACGACGATATTTTTTGTCTATAAGGTTGAGGTACGTGTTGGCATAGTCAGCATTGGAAACAACGAGGTCAGCGTTTAAGACTGTGCCATCTTTTAGGGTTACACCTGTGGCAAGTTTGTCGGCTCGAGACCAACCTGTACTGCCTACAACGTTGATTTTCTTAACTTCACTGTGATAGCGAATCGTACCACCAAGTTCTTCAAACTTTTGCACGAAACCACGCACGAGCGCACCCGTACCACCCATCGCAAAGTGAATACCCCAAGTCTTTTCTACGAAGTGAATCATGGCGTAAATTGCAGGAACATTGAGCGGGTTGCCACCCACGAGCAAGGTCTCGAAGCTAAAGACTTGCTGCATTTTTGGATTTTTGAAATATTTTTTTGCGAAAGAAAAAAGTGTGCGAACTGCGTCAAGCTTGAGCAAATCTGGTAAAACTTTGAACATGCTGCCCATATCACCAAAATAGGTGTAGCCAAGCTCGAGAAAGCCTCGTTCAAAAATCGCCTTCGCGTCTTGGTGGAATCTTTCGTAGCCGTCTAAATCTTCAGGTGCGAGTTGTTGAATTTGCTCTCTCGTGTTTACAGGGTCGCCATCATAATCGAAGAAGGTGCCATCATCAAAATAAATTCTGTAAAAGGGCAGAATCGGTACAATCTTGACATACTTGCTCGTGTTGGGGCCGCCACTAACACCAGATTTGATACGCTTATCTTCACCTAAGACATGTGCGGGATAATCAGGCTCGTTTAAGTTTGACTTACCGCGTTCTAAGGAAAACAACTCTTCGATAAAATGTGGCACGGTGATAACTGTCGGCCCCATATCAAAGGTGAAGCCTTGCGCTTTACGCACATAAGCACGCCCGCCAGGTGCATCTAATTTTTCTAGGATGGTCGTGTCAAAACCTAAACTTTGTAAGCGAATGCCAAGGGATAACCCGCCGATGCCTGAACCAATAACAACTGCTTTCTTCATACCAGTTACTGTAGCTGGTATAAGGGCGTGACGTTTATCCCGCGCTTACAGAGTTATGAACTTACAGAGTTATTAGATTGAACGAGTGGATTATCTCGAGTTCCACTATCCGAGCGCATCGTGACAAGCGACGTAACAACAAAAGCACTGACCAACGTCGAAACAATTGCACCAACTAAAAAAATATACGGATTCATCTGGGTCACCCCTTTCTTAAGGCAAGCTTGAGATACACCCCAAACGCAAGAATCGAGGGAACCCAAAGTCCGACAAAGACCCCTTCGTCCCTTTGACCGGCAAACCATAGCGCGATAGACAGCACGAACGAAATAAAAGTTGCCCCTAAAAGAAAGTAATCATTACGTTTTAACACGGTGTATAAACTCCTCTCGCTAAGCGAGCAATAACTAACTAGAGCCCATGCTGATAACCAGCAAAGCTACGACTTAAGCTGTGTGAAGAAGATTTAGGGTTAATGGGTGAGGAAAGTACAGCTAATTTGGTGCTGGCAACGCCAAGCTAGTTAAGAACATCAACACGATCTTGTAAGAACAGCTACTTTCCAGACTACGCCTATTAGAAAGACATCACAGGATGCCCTGGTACTATTGACGTGGTAGGTATTGAAGTGTCCACAAAAGAAGGTTTAGCGTTGTGTATCCGCAATCAAACGCTCGAGCCACGCTATATCTTCTGGTAACAACTGTACGACTTCACCCGCACCACTTTTTAAGGTTAGGCGTTCAGGGCAATTGGGCAGGTCTTTGGCGCATTCGGTGTAAAGCTGCTCACCACTTTTGCCATGTACTACACGAAACGAAGGGCGGTTGTTCATTACAGCTTTAGCCATAAGACTCACTTGAAAAGCATCTTGTTTGTTAATGGTCACGACAGCATCACGTACCTGGATCGTCATACATCACCTAATTATAAGAGAAGGGCATGGTTGACCTTATTGAAGACGGGGCCAAAGACGCTTATACAGCTAGTGTAATACACTTCTGCATACTTTGTATATACAAATATTACATTGCTCTATACAAAAGGTGAAACGTGGGAAATTTAACGTCGTTTAAGCAACTGCCAAGCCGCAGGTAAAAGAACGGCTGCTAAGCTAGCCTTCAACAAATCACCTAGTAAAAACGGCGTTAGACCGGCCTCGAGCAATTTACTAAAGCCTTCATAGTAACCAGCGTTTGATAACGCCATGCCCAACCAAATCAGACCAGGCACATAGATAAGCACATTGGCAACGAGCATAGCTCCAAACGATTTAAGAACATCGCGGTCTGCGGCAAATCGCTCGACGAGCCAACCCACCACAAAGGCAGCGAATGGAAAGGCGACTAAGTAGCCTGCTGAGAAGGTCACTGCTGGCCAAGTTTTCCCTTCTGCGAAAACAGGAAGGACGAAGCCCTCGAGCAGGTACAAAGCCAAAGACAAAAACCCTAGGCGACTGCCTAACAAGGCACCCACTAAAAGAACACCAAGGGTTTGACCTGTGAGCGGCACAGGGTAAAAAGGAACCGAAAGTTGCGCGAGCAGCGCGACTAAGACACTACCTGCTAGGGCAAGAGCTACATCACGGGCTAAACTCCGTGTAGGAAAAAGTGTAGGAAAAAGCGCTTTATGTGTTAGCATGACAGCCTCCTAAGATGATTGCCTTTAAGCTAACATCTTTGGCACGATTCGTGCAACGAATTTATTTCAGCCGAACTCGCGCCCCATCCTGACACACCTGCTGCAAAACCCCGTCTACCTCGACGAGCAAACATCCATTTGCACGTAAGCCCTTGGCCACACCTTGCTTGACTGCCTCGAGGCTATAAACTTCGACGTTTTGATTTTTTAAGACATCATAAGGTGCGAAAAGCGCAGGTAAGTCAAGTGGCGTTAGGAGAAGCTCGAGCCCACGCTGCACACCGGCTAGAACAAAGTTGCTCACACCCTCTACATCTAAACCACGCAGCGCAGTAGCACCATCAGGCACATCATTGTTTACATTCACTCCAATACCAACAAGTAGATGACCTCTCACAGCTTCACACAAAATGCCTGCAACCTTTTTGCCCTGTTTATTTTTGTGCGGATAATGCAAATCATTCGGCCACTTAATGCCAATTTGAATCCCGTACTCGGGCAAGGTTTGCGCTAAACCAATGGCTATCACAATCGCGGCGTAGGGTTTACTCAAGTTTCCAGTATTATCTCGCACCGCAAGTGTTTGATAGCTGCCACCCTTGTTACTCTGCCAATCTCTGGCTCGTTGTCCGCGCCCAGAGGTTTGCTCGAGTGCACGAATCACACGGCCATGTACGTTATCTCCACGCCCCAAACGTAAACGCATTTCATCCTGCGTCGAAGAAAGTGTGTCAAACGTTTCGATAAGAAAAGGTAGCTCGAGCATGGTTGTCAAAGTAAAACGTGAGACGTAAGAAGTGAAAGGTAAAAGCTCGAATGTCTAACCTCTTACATCTTATGTCTTACCCTCTCCTTACCTCTTACGTCTTACTATCCACTAAAACGCAAGCTACTTCATGGCTTCCACTTACCATTTTTAGTCCTGGATCAATGTTTTGACATTGCGATGTGACGACAGGGCAACGGGGCGCAAAACGGCAGCCTCTCGGTATATTCATGGGATTAGGTGGATCACCTTGTAAAATTTGCCGTTTTTTTCTAAGTCTCGGGTTTGCCACAGGAGCTACTGAGAGCAGAGCTTTCGTATAGGGGTGCTGTGGATTTTTTAGAACGTCTCGAACAGTCCCAATTTCAACAATGCGCCCCAAATACATCACCGCAATACGATGTGCAAAACTCGCAGCAGTGCTTAAGTCGTGGGTAATAAAAATAAATGAAATCCCCTTGTCTTTTTGCAACCCTGAGAGCAAATTCAAAATATCTGCACGTATACTCACATCAAGCATCGAAACCGGTTCATCCGCAATGAGTAATTCGGGTTCCAGCACGAGTGCAGCTGCAATCACGACACGCTGACGCTGCCCGCCTGAAAGTTCGTGCGGATAACGTGCCATATAACTTTCAGCCGGTGAAAGACCTACATTCTCGAGAGCTTCCTTTACCTTTGCCCTGCGCTCAGTTTTTGTTTTACAGAGCTTGTGAATAACAAGAGGTTCCGCCACAAGCTCTGCAACCGTCATCGTCGGGTCTAAAGATTCGTAAGGGTCTTGAAAAATCATCTGCACATTGCGCCGCAAAGTTTTTAGAGCTTCACCTTTGAGATGCGTAACATCTTGACCCTTAAATATAATTTTTCCTTCGCTAGGCTTTTCTAAATTGAGCAAGGTCAACGCAAGTGTGGATTTACCACAACCGCTCTCCCCTACTACCGCAAGCACTTCACCCTTTGCAAGGGACAGCGTAATACCATCAAGCGCGTGAACGTGCTTGGGTGCAGCAAACAGCCCGCTCTTGAGGGGAAAGAGTTTGCGGAGGTGGGTTAGCTCGAGGAGGTTTGTCATGGTTTCCTCGGCTTTTTACCCCCCCTGCCCCCCCTGCCTCCCCTGTTAGGGGGGAAGTTTTCAGCATTGTAGGGCAAGAATCGGCACATTATATTTTTCCTACTTCCGAAAGAAAACACCTGGAGTATTGCCAGGGATTCACTTGATAGAGTCTTGGCATTTCACTGTGGCATTGCTCCATTACCTTAGAACAACGCGGTGCAAAACGGCAACCCTTAGGCAAATCATCTAAGCGCGGTGGACTACCAGGAATACTTTCTAACGCTTTCGGGTTTTCTAAATTTGGAAAAGCTGCCAACAAACGCTCTGTGTAGGGATGCTGTGGGGCGTTAAACAGCGTATCAACATCGGCATATTCTGCGGTGACACCTCCATAAAGGACGAGCACGCTGTCACAAAGTTCAGCAACCACGCCTAAATCGTGGGTCACAAAAATCACTGCCAGACCCAGCTTGTCACGTAAGTCAGCGAGAAGTTCTAAAATCTGCGCTTGCACCATCACATCGAGAGCTGTCGTGGGTTCATCGGCGATAATGATTTTTGGATGACAAGCTAAAGCCATCGCAATCATGGCGCGTTGGCGCATCCCTCCTGAATAGTGATGCGGATAATCACTGCGGCGATGTTTGGGAATGCCGACAAGCTCGAGTAACTCCTCGACACGTTTTCGCGCAGCTTCTTTTGAGAGTTTTTCGTGCCGACGAATCGCTTCGGCAATTTGCTCAGCAATCGTGCAAACTGGATTGAGTGCGTTCATCGCGCCTTGAAACACAATCGAGATTTCATCCCAGCGCAGTTCTGCCATCGCCCGGTTATCCAATGGCAAAATATCTTTACCATCATAAAGAATTTGTCCGCGCGTAATCTGTCCAGCTTGCGGTAGTAACCTCAGCAGAGCTAACATCAGCGTCGTCTTACCACAACCCGATTCACCCACCACGCCCAAAATCTCGCCGCGCTCTAAGGCAAAACTGACATCGTGCAAAGCCGTCGCCGTTTTGTTTTTCTGCTTATAATCAACAGATAAGTTTTTGACCTCAAGAATCACGCTTCACGCTGCTTTCTCAATCCAAGTTTTGAATTATCTGTTTCCACATAGCAAACGTAGGTGTGGGTAAAAGGTAAGACGCGAAACGTAAGAAGTAAATGCTTAAACGTCTCGCGTTTCACGTCTTACTCGCCCTCTTTGACTTGTCGGGTTGGAAATGTCGAATTCAGGTTTCTTAGTAAGCGAGGGGCGGCGGCTGTTACGGGGGAAGTTTGAGGAACAGTTCCGCTAGAAGCTAAGTGATGGGACTCGAGCCTCGGGTTTAACACTTGTTCTAAACCATTGCCAAGTAGCGTGCACCCCAACACGAGCCAAACAATGCCGAACCCCGGCACGACCAACGCCCACCACGCACCTGCACTCATGGCACCGCGTGTAAAGGCATAGTTCAGCATCTGACCCCAACTCACTTTCGTTGGGTCAGACAATCCTAAAAAACTTAGCGTACTTTCATTGAGAATAGCGAGTGAAATAACAAGCACCGTGTTCGCAACCACGAGCGGTATTACATGGGGGAGAATATGCTTCCGTAAAATATGTGCGTGACTTGCCCCAAGGGCCTTGGTACGTAAGACAAATTTTCTCTCTTTCACCGACAATGTCTGGGAGCGCACCAAGCGTGCGGTGCTCGTCCAACCGAGTAAGCCAATAACTAAAATAATATTAAGAAGACTTGGCCCCAAAAGCGCAACGAGCACAATCGCAAGGGGTAACTCGGGGATAACGAGGGTAATATTTGTAAAGCCAGAAATAAGAGCGTCCACGCGGCCACCTGCGTAGCCCGAGAGCATTCCTAAAATGCCTCCAATCAGCACAGAAATAAGTGACGCAACAAACCCCACCAAAAGTGAGACTCGAGCACCGTAAAGTAAGTTCGTCAAAACGTCCTTGCCTGCATCATCTGTACCGAGTAAATGTTCAGCACTTGGCCTTGCATAAATCGTGTCGAGGGTTGCTCTGACACGTTCCTTCGGGTTATAAGGTGCGAGAAGAGGCGCGAAAAGTGCAGCAATTACGACAACTAAAAGCATGACCGTGCCAATAGCAACCATCGGATTTCTAAAAGCTCTATTCATTTGGCATCACGACCGAAAACACGTAGGGTGGATTTATGCACCTTATGAATACTTTGAAACAAAGCTAATTTCTGCCGCGAGTGAAGTGACTGCGAATTTTTCGGCAAGACCTCATTTTCAATATGTGGTGCATCAATGCACCTTACAAGACTTGCGCAGAAATGATTCACACTTTCACCCTCGGGTCTAACATACTGTACAAAATATCAGCAAGAAAATTGGCAAGAATAACGCACACAGCGAGTAGGAAAAACGCACCTTGCAAAACAGGATAATCACGGCGTTCAACGGCTTCAAAAATAGTTAATCCCAAGCCTGGCCAAGAAAACACGGTTTCGATTTGCACGGCTCCCGCTACCGTAAACCCTAAGTTGATAGCGACAAGCGTGACGAGCGGCAACATAGCATTTCTAAACGCATGGTCTTTGAGGATTTGGAAAGTGGTTAAGCCTTTGGCCTTGGCAGTAAGAACATAATCTTGTGAGAGGGTCTCGAGCAAACTACTTCTGGTAATAATTAAATATTCACCAATGTAGACGAGCGTAAACGTCAGAGTGGGTAAGAGCATGTGCCTAGCCGTGTCGCTGGCGCGCTGCCAAAAGGAATCGTAACTTGCACCAATCGTACTCATGCCACCAAGGGGTAAACCAAACTGCGTACTGCCCCAGAAGAGCAAGAGCATTCCGAGCCAAAAGGTTGGCAAGCTCCAGGCCGCTAAGCCAGCAAGGAGTGAGCTGTAATCAACCATCGTTCGTGCTTTCCAAGCAGCAACACCACCTAAGAACGCACCAATAATAATGGCGAGAATTTGTCCTGCGCCAATAAGCAGCAGTGTGTTCCAAAGTCTCTCAGCCAGCAGTTCTGCAACAGGGCGTTGGCTGTGAAACGACACACCGAGATTGCCGCGCAACAGATTAGCAACATAAGCAGAGAATTGTGTATCAAACGGATTCGTTCTGCAAAGCTCGGTGCGAAACTCGAGCGGGCGCAACGATGCAAAACAGTTGATGACAGGTTTATCGAGTCCAAAACGAACACGGATATTCTCGACAACGTTGGGTGATAAGCGTGGGTCTTTGAAGAGCTTTGTCGGGTCGCCCATGATGCGAAACAAGAAAAAATTTAGCAGCACGACAAAAACAATCGTAAACACCGCCCACGCCAATTTGCGTAAAAAGGACGTGAGCGTCATCACGCAAACCTCGCTGTAGGGGTGGGCCGTGCCCCCCTACAGTAACCATACAAACGAAACCCCAACATCACTACTGCACAGGTTCAATGACTGTAAGGGATGACGGATCCTCGAGTTGCAACTTGCCCTGATCGGTCACCCAACCTTGAAAGCGGTCTTTACGAAACGCCTGCACCGCCTGCTCGTAATAAGGAATGATATAAACCATATCATCAAAAACGTGTTGCTGCATTTGCCACACTAAGTTTTTGCGTTCCTCTAAGTCAAGTGTCGTCGCTTGCTGGTCGAAAAGTGCATCATACGTTTCACTGAAGTAACCTGTTTCATTGAGACCTGTAGGTATTTCTGCGCCCGTCATCACGCTTAGGAGATAGCTCGGGTCAGCATCCGCAGACCAACCCCAAAGCATAATGTCATAGTCGTAGGCAGGGCAGCACACAGAGGTAAGCGCATCAGGGTCGAGAGCTTGTAACTGTAATTCCACACCAATCTGTCGCCACATTTCCGCGAGCATTTCTGAGGTGCGTGGTGCATTTACACTATCGCTCGGCCAATTAAAACGAAAGGTCAAAGGCTGGCCACCCTCTGGCATCTCGCGCACACCGTCTCCATCTGTATCGTTGTAACCTGCATCGTCGAGAAGTTTGTTCGCAGTCGCTACATCAAAAGCGTAATCTGTAATCGAACTGTTAAACCACTCGCCCGAGCTATCCGCAATCAGCGTTACTCCAGGTGTACCCAAACCCAACAACACGACATCAATAAGTTGCTGTTTATCTGTCGCATGGGCTAAAGCCGTTCTTACTGTTTTGTCTAACAACGCTGGATGACCTTTGCAGATGCCACCTTCATCTGTAGGGCAGCGTTCAGGAGTCATCTGGTTCATAATGACGGTCACACTGTAAGGTGACAGGGGCGGGCCACTCACGACTTCCACGTTGGGGTCGTTGCGAAGAGCTAGCACGGCGGTGAGTGGCATCTCGACCACCATGTCTACTTGCCCTGTCTTAATGGCTTGCACGAGCACGTCTTGAGAACCAAAGGTTTGAAAAATAACTTCGTCTACTTTCGGAGCGTCAGTCCAGTAAGCTTCATTTTTGGCAAGGCGTACGAATTCACCTTGTTTATATTCAACCATCTTAAACGGCCCACTGCCAATCATCTCTGTATTCTCAAACTCTACAGGTGCGTTCTTAAAAATATGTTCGGGCAAAATATAAAGGGTAACTGTCTGAGCTTCCATATTCGGAATGGGCGCAGTTAAGGTAATCACCAAGGTCGTGTCATCGGTGGCTTCAATCATTTCAAAATAAGTCGTGTAGGTGGCTTGGTAAGAGAAATTATCATCACTTTTGTACAGGTTATACGAGAAGGCAATGTCGCTTGCTGTTAGAGGTTCACCATCGTGCCAGGTCACACCTTGGCGAATCTTAAACGTCCAGGTTTTGCCGTCTTCAGATACCTCAAACGATTCAACAAGTTCAGATTTGAACGTATCATCAACCTGTAAATCAAAGAGCGTGTCATAAACGAGTTCGTAAATAGTAAACGCCTCAATCAGTGTGCCTTTACCAGGTACGAGACTATCTGGACTACCCGCCCAACCAATCTTGACTGTACTTTGTGCAAGGGTCAAGGAACCAACTATCAAAAATGCAATCAGTGACCAACGATCCAGCCTCATGAATCCTCCTTGATGTTAGCCTTTAGTTTGCAATAAATCGTCACGCTTTACTAGAGGGTACTTGCAGTTTATGAACATTGAATATAAAGGATAGCTCGAGGTAAGACGTGAAACGTAAAACGTGAGATGTAGAAGCTTTAACTCACGTCCCACGTTTACGTCTTACTTATTTTGCAAGGTCTGGCGATGTTCTTGGAGAAGTTGCTTCGGAATTAAACGTAACGCCAAAAAGAAAAGTCCTGGCACGATGATTAAGTCGTCAAGCTGACCCAACACAGGAATAAAATCTGGGATGAGGTCAAAGGGTAAAAGCACATAACCAACTGCCAAACCCAGAAAAATCTTGGCGAGTTTTGGTGTGCGCTCGTCCTTCAGAATATGTTGATAGAGCGTGAGTTCTCGTTTTAAGGTTTTAGCAAGTTGTTTGAGTTTATTTAGCATATGAGTCTATCTAGGAGTTTATCTAGCACAGCGGTCTCGAGCCTAATCAACGCCAGTATAATCAACGCCAGCATAGTCTAACGCCAAGTCTCAGGTTGCTTCAACATTATTGAGGGTTGGGGATGCTCGAGAACGCTTCAGGTGGGCGAATTCCCCGCCAGTTCATCGAACCGCTTCGCATCGGCGGCCAAATAACCGCCGTTGCTTTACCGGCAATAGACATAAACGGCACCATGCCATAAATACGTGAGTCACAACTGTTCACACGGTTATCGCCGAGAACAAAATACTGGCCCTCTGGCACGACAACATCCGTCTCGCGCGTGTTTGGTCCCACACGACCATCAGGCAGTTCAGTAATAAAACCTTGGTCGAGCAAAACATCATTCACGGTTACATTGCCGTCAGCATCTACAACCACGTGGTCACCAGGTAAACCAATCAGGCGTTTGACCAAAAAGGCACGGCGACCCTGACGGCAAGGCGAATCTGCGTTCTCGCGGAAAATGATCACCTCACCTCTTTGGTAGGTTCCAAGTACACGCATACGTTTTAACCAGGTTT
>JBOFGY010000146.1:0-2573 GCA_051649365.1 Trueperaceae bacterium | reverse complement strand
GAAACTTCACGTATAACCCGAATGACACAATCAAGATCACCTTCACGAATGATGCCTGGGGTGGCTCAGCCGAAACCGACCGCAATATTCTGCTCTCACATCTGTATCTGAAACTCGTACCCACAAATCCTGACCCACCGGATAATCCTGATAATCCGAACCCATCTGCCATTGTGATGCCCATCGAAGTGTTAGGGGTAAGTAGTGACGATACCCAAACCGTTAAATTTCAACTGAGCGATGCCAATGTAGACACCCTTTTCTTGCGTTGTCACCGTTGCAGTTACCGCGACAGCAGTGTGAACACAGAGCGTGGTGCCAAGGGTAGCGTGCGTCTCAATGGTGGAACGTGGATCAATCTTGATGATAAAACTGCGAGTGTGTCCGAACCTGAGAAAAGCTATGGTGGCATTGCAGGTGGGTTTCATACCGTAAGATTTACCGTACCTGTTAGTGGTGCTAAAACAGGCGAGAACACCTTGGAGTTTCGCTTTAATGGCACCGACGGGTTTACCAGTGGTTACCGAATTTTAGCCTTCAACCTGCGCAAAGGACAAAGTGGCAGCAACGTGTTAGCCGCAGAGCAATTCACGGCAGAGAATACAGCCGCTTGGCAACCGCCGCTCAATACGCAAGCAGATATTGCTGCGGGGAAGAGTTTGTGGGAAACGAAAGTTCTAAACGAGTCCCCTTTAGCAAGCAAACAACTCAAAGCAACGTGTAGTGGTTGTCATGCTGCGGATGGGCGTGACCTAAAATACTTCAACTATTCTAACTGGTCTATTGAAGCGCGCAGTATGTTTCACGGCTTAACTGAGCAAGAAGGCAAACAGATTGCCTCCTATATCCGCAGCCTAAAAACACCTGCGCCAGCACAAGCACGACCTTGGAATCCGCCCTATCAACCTGGCCCTGGTTTAGATAGTAAGCCTGTGGAAGAATGGGCGGCAGGGGCTGGGGTGGATGCTGTGTTGCAATCTGACAAAGACATGTTGCCACATCTTTTCCCGAATGGTACATCGCAAGAAGCGATTAACAAGGCTGCAGATATGAAAGGCACACTCAATATTCGAGAATTGCCGGTCGCTTTGCAACTGCCCGATTGGAATGATTGGTTGCCTCATGTTCACCCCTTAGACATTTGGGGGGATGCCTTTGCCAATAGTGATGTTCCCAAAGCCTACAATGAGCTTACTCAAAAATTAGCAAGCAACAGCCAAGGCATGGTGCAAGATAAGAGTGTCATTACAGAAATACAGCGTTGGATGGACCGCTCTTGGGCAGCAGGGTTTAGTGAGATGGGTGGGGCTATACCTTGTCAAACTTACGATGAGGCCAAAGCAGCCGGAACAACTAGACCTTCACTCATGGATCAATTGCCTTCAGGTAAAACGTGCGAAGATGCCCTCAATTCGCTTAATCCTTGGCTCGCGGTAAAAAACTGGGAGATGTTCCAAACTTATGGTCTCGAGGACGACACTGCAACCCTTTATCCTTACGGTGAAAAGCGCGGTTGGTTTGGTAATGAGCGCAACGTCTTTGAAGTTGCCGCCCACCGCTCAGCAGACAACAGTCAAAACTTTAGGTATCAAAGCCATGATTTAGGTAGTTACCACAGCAATGTTTGGTATCACGTGCAAATGATTCTCAATGCGGGCAACCGCGACCCCTATACTTGGTTTCCACAAGACTGGTTCTATACGCCCATGTTTATTGCCATTAACTCGAGAGACAACAACCAACCCTTAGCCCTTCTTAATACGGCGATGCACATCAAGATGTATCAAAACTTGGATATGACTGGCACCGATGGTAAGGGCGTAGACCGTGGCGCAGACTATGACGGTTGGTGGTTACCCTTTGTGACACCTTGGCGGTTTGAAAGCACGATAGGTTGGGAAGGGAATGCTAAAGGGTTCCCTTGGACGCAGCTCAACGATTACGAAGGGGGCTTGCGTGTTAAAGTGACCAATGCGTTGCTACGTGAGTTTTTAGATAAACAAAAAAGCTATCCTATTTCTAGCTTGAAGCGGCGCGATGCTACAGTAACTGATAGTGCTTACTTTGAAGCAGCAGATTATGTATTGCCAAGCGATGCTGCTACAGAAGTTTCTAATTGTTATTACGGTTGTCCTGGAGAGCCCGGTCAAGCTGTTTATATTTACCGCTCACTCATTCGCTTTAAAGAAATGGGTGTAGACGCAAACTTGCGCGGTGAACTCATTGACTATATGAAGGAGCTTTTCCCAAATAATGATTGGGAAGGTTTGCGGTAGTCTCGAAAAATCAGTACGAGCTTCTTAGAGTGAGAGGCTCGTACAGCATTGTTCACCAAAAAGAGGAGATAGATAAAATTATGTCTTATTTGCAACTGAGTTGGCCCAACTTTTATTTAGGGGCACGTATGCTTCAACTTACAAGTATGGTAGTAATGTTGGTCGTGCTCAGTGGCTGTGGGACACCCAAAACGGCAACGGATAGTCCAAAAGAAGATTATTATTTAAGTGTCGAGGAAGCGCAGGCGATGCCAAGTGCAACCGATGCGGAAACGATCAGTGCCCAAGGGTCCCCGA
>JBOFGY010000145.1:0-16700 GCA_051649365.1 Trueperaceae bacterium | reverse complement strand
TTATTCTCGTGCCAAATCGTCGCTTCAGAAAAAGTCTTTTTGCCTTGCCTCGAGTTTTTCCTGTTTTCTCTGATTTGCTCTGAGGCGTAGTAAAAGTCGGCAACGTTGGACTCGAGGATTTCTGAAAGTGGTTTCATTGGAACATCGCCAGTAGGCCAGTCAAAATGCAAAGGCTCCCGAAAGCCAACAATAAAAATGCGTTCGCGCTTGTGGGGCAAGCCAAACTCGAGGGCGTTCAAGATACGGTACTCGGCGTGGTAGCCCAAAGCGTGAAGCGTTTCCAAAATGATGCTAAGCGTCTTGCCTTTATCATGACTAACAAGTTGTTTGACATTTTCTAACACAAACGCTTTAGGTTTCTTTTCTGCCAAAATTCTGGCAATATCAAAAAACAGTGTGCCGCGTGTGTCATTAAAGCCTTTTCTGTCGCCAATAATGCTAAACGTTTGGCAAGGAAAACCACCAAACAATAGGTCATGATCTGGAATAGTACGAGCTTCAACTTGCGTTATATCACCCGTAGGCTGCTCATCAAAATTTGCCTGATAAACTTTTTGTGCATCTGGGTCAATATCGCTCGAGAACACACACTGTGCTTCAATTTTCTTTTCCCCACAAACTTGCTCAGCAGCAATACGAAAGCCACCGATGCCACAAAAAAGGTCAATAAAACGAAGTTGCTCAATCACAATCATTAGAATAACTCAAAACCACTCCTGCTTCAAAATTAAACCAGGTTCATGTTACAGGCTACCTTACACAAACAAGAATGACTTACAATAAACCCCTATGTTTAAGCCCCGCCTCTATGCCCCCGGCCCCGTCGAAGTTCCACAGGAAGTTTTAGAAGCCACCGCACGGCCAACCATTCACCACAGAACAGAAGCCTTCAAACAAATTTTCAAAAGAACCCTGCAAAAACTCGCGGAACTAACACAGGTTCCTGGCGAAGACGTTTTGATTTTAGCCGGAAGCGGCACGGCTGCTTTTGAAGCGGGTCTACTCGCCTGTGTGCCCAAAGGTGCCAAGGTCATCGGCATTAACGCCGGAAAATTTGGTGAACGCTGGGTCAAGCTGGCCACGCACTATGGTTACAACGTCGTCGAGATGAAACTGCCTTGGGGCAGTGTGGCAAGTAGTGAGGCAGTGAGGGGCGTGCTCGAGCACCACCCCGACGCTTACGCCATAATGACCACGCACTCTGAAACATCAACCGGCGCACTGCACGATATAGAAGCTATCTCAAACGTTATTGGGGAGCTTGCACCGAACGCGCTTTTTTTAGTTGACTGCGTAACAAGTTTAGCTGCTGCCGAATTACGCCCGAAAGAATGGAAGCTCGACGGTGTGTTTTCCGGTTCGCAAAAAGCGATGATGCTGCCACCTGGTTTAGCATTTGCGTGGTTGTCCGAGCGGGCCTGGGCCAGCGATAAAAACTTAAACCCTTCTTTTTATTTAGACCTTCGTAAAGAAAGAAAAAATCAGCGCGACGGGCAAACCGCTTATACGCCCGCAGTGAATCTTGTTTATGGTTTAGAAGTCGCTATAGACATGATGCTAAATGAAGGTGTTGAAAATGTCTGGAAGCGCAGAGAGAAAATCAACCGCGCGATTATCGAAGGTGCGGTAGCTGTTGGTTGCAAGCAATACGCCGAGCGTGTAAGCCCTGCGGTGGCCGCACTCTACGTGCCAGAAGGATTAAACGCACCCGATGTCGTGAAAGGCTTTGCCAAACGTGGCGCGCGCATTGCAGGCGGTCAGGATGACGCGAAGCCGCATATGATTCGCCCGTCGGTGGTGGGCCATGCAGATGCTTATGACGCAATCACGGTGGTGGCAATTCTCGAGGACACCCTGCGCGAACTAGGCAAACATATTCCGCACGGTCAAGGTGTAGCCGCAGCGATGAAAGCCCTACACTAAGCATCTATATTTGCCATTTCTTACTTTTTTGTAACTAGCTTTCCCGCATGTAACTACTTCCCAAAGTGAACGCGGCCTCCCTATGATAGAAGGCTAAAGATTTGGGAGGAACAACATGAACCTAATTATTTTTGGAGCAACCGGAAGAACAGGAAAACCTTTAGTCGAGCAAGCTCTCGCTGCAGGCCACGAAGTGACTGCTTACGTGCGAAACCCGAGTAAACTTGGTGTCACACATCAAAAGCTAACTGTCATTGAAGGCAACTTAAACGAATCACAAAAAATTGTTGAGGCAATGAAGGGCAAAGACGCTGTGCTCGTGGCGTTAGGGCCGGTCAAAGGTGGCAGCAAAACCATCATGGAAGAAGCAGCCGAAGTTATCACGACGACGATGCAAAAAGTAGGCGTGCGCCGCCTCATTACGGTAACAGGTGCAGGCGTAGCACAGCCAGGTGACGAGCCTAAACTCTTTAACAAATTTATGAGCTTTATGCTTAACACGTTTGCCAAAGATGTGCTGAAAGACTCTGCCAGACACGCAGACATCGTGCACTCGAGTCCCCTTGAGTGGACCATCGTGCGTGTGCCTATGCTAACAAACGGTGAACGCAAAAGCACTTATAGAATAGGCAAAGTTGGGGTGGATGACGGCCCTAGAATTAGCCGTGCGGACGTGGCAGATTTCATACTGAAGCAAGTGAACGATAAAAAATATATTGGTCAAGCACCTGTGATTAGTTACTAGCTCACTTTCTAGGTATTAGCTTTTCTAAGACTATTTACGCTGCTCGAGAGCTAGACGAACCGCTAATCCACCCAGAATCGTCGCCATAAAATATCTTTGAACCTTTAACCACGTCGGGCGCGTTGCTAAAAATGCTGCTATGGTTCCCGCAAGCAGAATAATCACGAAGTTTACAGTAGCACTTACTGTAATTTGTGTGAGTCCAAGCAACAGACTTTGTACCAAAGCACTCCCCTTATCGGGATGAATAAACTGGGGCAGAATCGCTATGTAAAACACCGCAAGTTTTGGATTGAGCATACTCGTAAAAAGACCCATTTGAAAAAGTTTCTGGATGGAATCGTGCTGCAAATTCTGCACTTCAAACGGCGAGCGTGCACCTGGTTTAACCGCTTGCCAAGCTAGATAGAGCAAGTAAAGTGCGCCGCAAAATTTGACAACCATGTAGGCATAAGGAATGGCTAGAAAAATTGCAGTTAAACCAAATGAGGCCGTCGTCATATGAAAAAGAAAGCCAACGATGACACCGAGTAGTGAGATCGCTCCAGCAACCCACCCTTGTGTAATCGAACGGGAAATAAGATAAAGCATGTTCGGGCCGGGCGTAAGCACGAGAACGAGTGCAGCGAGTATAAACGTGGCAAAATCTTGCAATGAAATCATGGTAAATGATAACACACTAAAAATTAACACTAATCTCAGAAAAAGCTTGACTACACTGGCTCATGACCACCAAACTCCTCCTAGCATTATTCAAGAGCGCAGTTCTTTTTATATTGTTGTGCCTTAGTGCTTGCAGTGGAAATGCCGAAAATCTCTCTCTCCCAACTGAACCTACGCCTTCTAATCAAATACCAGAACTACCTATTGCTGAGGCAGCAAGCCCACCCCTCTGCGCTGCCTTGCCTCCCATACCTCAACCTCCTGCAAATGCTAAGCGGGTTACAGACCCAAAGTATGGCGCAATCCCTAATGACAATAAAGATGATACAGCGTCAATCCAGAAAGCTCTCAATGAGCTAAAAAAAGGAGAATGGTTAATCTTTCCCGAAGGAAGATTTGATCACAACACGTCTTTAGCAGTTAGCAAAGAGGGGACTACTATTTGGGGCGAAGCAGGAGCGACGCTTTTTGCGACAAATGCCTACAGTATGTCGCTTATGGTGACAGCAGATGATGTCGCTATTTACAACCTTACCTTTAAGGCAAGGACCATGACCATCAAGGAAATCCAGGACAGTGAAGAAAAAACAGCGCGCAAAAGCTCACCTCAGCATACAGCTATTGCAGTTTATGATGCGGTTAATTCTAGTAAAACTCAATCACAGCGGCGATTCATACAAAGGACCACTATTCGTGGTAACACTATTACCTTAGCTCACGAAACCCAAGATGGGCAAACGAACTCAGCCTCGAGTGCAGGCATTTTTATCCACCACGCTCAAAACTTCTTAGTCGCAGAAAACACTGTGAAGCGCAGCCTAGCTGATGGCATCCAAGTCACAGGCGGTAGCCGAAATGGGCGCGTCATTGGTAACTATGTTTCACAAACAGGTGACGATGGTATCTCCATTGTGTCGTATAACAATAAATTTCCTGAAATACCGTTTGAGGAAACTAACAACAATCTCACAGAGCTGCGTGATGGAAACCTTGCTCGTAACATTCTCGTGCAAGACAATGAAGTCAGGGACATTTATTGGGGGCGTGGACTTTCACTAGTGGGGGGGGTGCACATAACTTTTTTAGATAACACTGTGAGCCATAGCCCTAGCTTCGCAGGTCTTTACCTCGCTCGAGACCTCAGTTATCAAACCTTTGGTATCGCGGATGTTCTCGTGAAGAGAAACGACATCGGGTACATTCAAACTGGAAAGCCCAACTATGATTTTAACAAAACAACTGCAATTGCAAATGGAAAAGAATACACAATAGTAAGAAGCAAACAAGGTGGCATAGAAATTTATAGTCACGTTCTCGAGGGTGAACTTTCTTACCCTACTTTAAAAGATGCCTATAGCGTGAAAGATATTCGTTTAGAGAACAATACTATTCATGACACGCTGAGTTCTGCGATTCGAGTTGCAGCACCAATAACGGGCAAAAAGTTTAATAATGAGACCTACAGCCTCAAAATTACGGGTTTATCTTTAATTAACAATAATTTTACCCATATCAAACCTCCTGAGGATCGTCCTATTGATGCTCTTTCAGTTGCTAACGGTAACGTTAAAAATGATGGCGAATCCATACTCTATTGCAGCAACAATACTGACGATAACCCCACTAATACCGCAGGTCCCCGAGTTGTAAGTAGCTCCCCGCAGTGCAAGGCATCGGTAGCCACACTTGTTGTAGGGGCAGGATTTGGCAACTTTTGCAAGATTGAATAAGCTTCTCGAATAAAATAGCTCTGTGCTCGATTTAACTACCCCCGCTCTTCTATTTCCTGCCATCTCACTGTTCCTGCTGGCCTATACACAACGTTTTTTAGCCATGACAAGTTTGGTGAGACAACTCAATGAGCAGTTTCGGCAAACGAAGCAGGCCAAGTTACAAAAGCAGATCCACAATTTGCGGCAGCGCATTTATCTGATTCGCAACACGCAGTTTTTAGCGGTGAGCAGTTTTTTTTGCTGCGTGCTCTGCATGGCGTTGCTCTTTTGGGAGCAACGCCTTTTGGCGAATCTCGTGTTTGGTCTTAGTCTTATCTTGCTGCTCGTCTCACTCTTTTTGCAACTTTGGGAAATCCAGATTTCGGTTCTAGCCTTGCAATTAGAGCTTGACGAAATGGAAAGCTAAATGCTACTCTAGAAAGCCCTGCCGTGTGGCCACGAGCAGAGGATTTCTTTGCCCTTGTAGTCTCGAGGGAATATAACCTTCGTTGATATTCCACAAAATCGCCCCGCCTAAACCCTGGGCTTTCACGTAATCGCCCTTGGTCTGAACTGAAGCCCCGTTGTCGAAAGAAATAAAGGTACACCCTTGCGGCCCAGGAGGTTCTGAAAAACTCATATAGGGTACAGCCGCACCGTCATCCCATCGCCAGGCTTCGGGCAAATCATAAAAGCGCACGATGTTGTTATAGCTAATTACATTATCACTCGCAATACGCCTCGAGTCGCCGAACTCTTGTCTCGGACCTGTAACAGAACCAGACCAACAGGTTCCGTAAACACCAATCCCAATCCCGAGTTCGTGGGCAGGTACACCGGCCACTTGATAGGCTTTTACCGTGTCATCAATGGACGTGGGTGTGCGCCAGTATTCGCCGCTTCTCGGGTTATAAATGGGCGTGTGATGCCAACTGAGCCAGCCTTCGTAGGGTCGCCCATCAGGGTAAGCACCCGTCATATCGTAGGTCATAAGGTTGAGTTGATCGAGGTAGGGTGCAAGCTCTGCGTAGAGCGATAAGTCTTCAGGAAGATTGGTGTTGAGTGTGCCAAACAGCAGGAAAGGTCAAGATAGCCTCCGGCACGGCTTGGCGCAAGTCTTTGACAAGAGCAAGAAGGAGTGGTTTATCTTCTTCCCTAACAGGTTCCCAATCTAAATCGAGACCATCAAAACCATACTCCATCATAAGACTTTTGAGGTTAGTGACAAAAGTAGCGCGGTTAGCACTCGAGCTCGCTGCCGCCCACTGCGAGCCTGTATCCATCCCACCCACAAAGGCAATCGCTTTTTTCCCGTTGGCATGGGCCGCGTCCACAGCTTCTCTAGCCAGTTGCGGGCCATTCGCTGTGTACATAGAAACCTCGAGCGTCGCATCCACTTTTGGTAAAACGGGCCCAATCATTAAATGCGTCATACCTGAAAAATCAATTTCTGAAACAGGATAGTCAATGTAACCTACGTAGTAGCCACTCACCCAGGGCGTACTCGCACTCGAGGCAAGAGACGCTTTAGGGCCTTGCTGCTCACAAGCTACCAAAAGCACGAGACTGGCTAGACACCATAAACCTTTGTTGATCTATTGTCCACTTCCTTTCTTTCGCAGGCTCAGGCTAACGCACCGTTAGCTCACCAAGCGCATACCGACCTGAACTCGTTCGACCTTCTACTGCCAACGCCAATTGGGAGCGATAGCCTGTCGGGTCAAGGACAACTAAACTTAGTGTGTATGTTCCTGGGTCCAGAGTTTGTGGCAGCGTAAACATATCAGTAACCGTCTTGGGTGTGTCTACACCTTCGGCGGACAGTGTAGGCAAGAACTCTTTTAAATTGAGACTGGAGTTCCCTCGCCAGACAATGCTGCTTTTTCCCTTCGGGCGCAGTTCATAGCGCACGAGATAAACCACTCATACAAAGGTGTAACCCTCCTTGTTTGACCATTTGGAAACGAGCTGCACGCTGCTGCTTCTGGTGGCCGTCGTTGGATAACGAAACTCTTTGGGTACAAAGCGGTAACCTGAGAGTTTAGCTGCAAGCAGATAATTATCTTGCTGTGTCGGCATCATCGTATCCCAAGTAATCATCTTGACCAACGTAACCGCCAAACTCGATGATAATCGGCGCGGTTTTCCAGCGCGATTCCACCAGAGCCTTTTTGGTTGGATTTTCTTCAATCTGCTGGTCAAACCACCGCCAGTTAAAGCTGTCAATGCGAATGCCGATGCGTGGTGATTTACCCAAAGAATAAGAGAAGGCATCCGAGTTACCTGCACCCGAATTCATGACGATACGTGATTTGGGAAACGCTGCAAGCTGCATATCAATGATGCTGCGCTTGGTCATGTCGCTGGCCTGGCTTCACCTGCACTGCTGCACTCCACGAACGGCCAAGCGTGCCACTCGCCCCTTGGTTAAAGTTTTCGGATAGACCTTTCGTTTACAGCCCAAGGTAGGCTAAACTTTTAATATGCGATATTGCTGAAATAAGCGCAACTGACCTCCAAACTAGGTCAAGTGGTTCAGAATTTGGAATGAGTTACTTTTTTAAGTGACTAGAAGACCTCAAAAAAATTGGCTCTTAGTAAATCACTATAAACCAGTACGTTCTAAATTTTCTGAAGAAAAAATCGTTAGATGCAAGACACACTTTTCGTATATGGGGAAAAAACAGGATTGCTTCGCGGCTTCGGTAGTGCCTGGCTTTATAAAGAGTCTCACACATCCTACGCTGCGGCTCGCAATGACAACTCACTCGTTATTGCAAGCCTGAATTTGTGCCGTATTTGTCGTTAACGTAGCGCACCGTTGACAAAACTGCGACGCCATCTCTGTATAAAACTAAGCTTCAACATCGCTACGACATTCTGAATTTTCCAAAGCTAAAAAGTTTGAGGACGCATCCTTTTTAAGTTGCCCTCGAGTAAACGAGCTGTGCCAAAAATGCCCCGAGTACACTTCCAGGAATGGCCAAAGCGAGAAGTTGAAGATTGGGCTCGAGATTGGGCAAGGCAAAAAGTAAACCTTGCAGCAGCAAAGCTAAGATGGCACCGGCTGCACCTGCAATCGGAAAAGCATTGGGTTGATTTCTGCGGGCAAGCCACAAATACGCAAAATAACCAAAGAGCACGTAATACAGCACCTCAATAACAAAAGAAAACTGCGAGATACCGCCCTCACCCTCTTCAGGTCTAGGCAAGACTGCCTGCAAAATAATAAAGGCCGCCACTACAAGAAGAAAAATTCCCGAGAAACGGCCTACTTTGGTTTTGTGTAATCCACCCGCGTTGTTATTGTTGCTTTTATTACTGTTGCTGCTGCTCGCTAAACGCTCGCGACGGCGTGACAACACACGCTGGCGTTTTTCACTACGTTTCGCCTTAAACTTGTCACGCTCAGCATATTGCTTTTCTTCAGCCTTTTTTTGAATACGGCGCATTTGGCGGTTCATAGGCTTAGCTTAGCAAAGAATAAGGGGGCGTTGTTATGGACGCATTAAATAGCCAGCAGCCATCAGCGAAATCCTGATAGCTGCTGGCTGCTTTTTACCAGCGGAATCTCGTCAAACTACGACTATAAATGATGTTGCCCTCAATGGTGCTGTGGCTTTCTGTGGTATCAGCGTGCTCGGTGATGACCCGCACAAAATCTGGCAAAATCTCCGTGGCATCGAGTAACTCGGTGAAAGTTGGGAGAACCACAGGTTCTGTGTTCGCTTCTGTTTCACTCGAGATATTGAGGGTAATCGTCTGCGTACCAGGCTCTGCAACTTCGACTCCTGTCGTGACTTCAATACTATAGCTTTGGTCATTTTCTTCGTAGAGATACCCCGACACCTCGAGCCAATAGGTATGACCTTCCTCGGCAGTATAAGTGAGATTATAAGTGCCATCATCGTCATAATCTGACCAAGCTACATACTGATTTGTCTCTTTATCTAAAAGGTAAAAGGCCGGGTCAAAACCATCACTACCCGTCATCGTCACCTTAAAGGTATCACCGGCTGCTAATTCGGTTAACTCGTAATAGAGCAACACATAATCATCACTGTCGGCCATTTGTGTGTCCGCAGTAAACTCTGAGCGGCCAAGTGGCAGAACTTCGGCTGTTGAGTTTTCGTCGATATATGCCTCAGAAGGTTCAGCAATCTCTGGAGCATAGCCAGAAACCTCGAGCCAATAGGTTTTACCTTCTTCAGGTGTGAAGGTCAAATCCGTAGCGTAAGCACTCTGTAACAACAGCTTGTTCTCGGTAGTGTCAATGAGCGCGAGTTCAGGATAAAACGCATAATCACTGACACTTACTGTCATCCGCGCACTTGGCGTTACATCAGTGAGTTCGTAGTAATACTTGATAATTCCTTCTTCATCAGGTGTAAGAGCTGGCAACGTAAGAGCAAGGGAAGGCTCACTGGCAGAAATCTTCTCTGCTTCGAGCCCATTTATGTCAAAGTCTCGAGGAAACGTTTCTAGCGTTAAGGTCATGGGAATGTCTGTCGAGCTGGCTGTAGCTACAGCAGGATTAATTTTGTTGACCTCGAGATCATAGGTGGCAATGCCTTCATAAAGACTGCCATACACTTCAACCCAATAGGTTTTACCTTCCTCGAGCGTATAAGAAAGCTCATAGCGTTCTACACAATCATCCGTTTCACAAGCGTAAGTGCCATTGGCAACGTAGTTACCCGTTTCCGTATCAACGAGACCCAAAGACGGATAATAATCCTCACTCGAGACAACAACCTCAACGGTGTCACCTGCTTTCACACCGGTGAGTTCGTAGTAATCCGTGATATATCCATCGGTATTTGCCATTTTGCTGCTGAGTTCAATCTCGAGACTTGCTGGCACTGCAAGTTGTTGTGCGGTAGCATCTTCCGGAACCTCGGCACTGTATTCACTCGCATAGGACGAGGTATAGCCCGTCAGCTCGAGCCAATAGGTTTTACCTTCTTCAACCGTGAAGGTCATAGGGTCAGCATAATCACTCGAGGCTATATAAAGATTATCCGTAGCATTGACCACCATCGTAGTTGGATAGAAATCACCGTTATCACTACTCGAGGAAAGACTCACCGTGCTACCGGGTGTGAGATCCGTAAGTTCATAGTAGTAGCGGAGATAACCGTCTTCATCTTGCAGGCTCGAGTCTAGATTCAATGCGAGCGTTTCTGAGGTTACACTTAGACTATCGTTGGGTGTGACATCTTCTAAATCCACAGCATAGGGCTCGAAGGTGTACTCCTCCGCAAAGCTACCCACAGATTCCATGGTCGTAATGGCAGTTTGAACACCGTAAGCAAGCGGTTGGCTGAGCAGTTGAAGTGCGTCAGCTAACCCCTGATAGTTGGGTTTGTCTTGGCTGTAGCCAAAGGTTGTAAGGTTTTGCGGAGCGCGGCTTCGAGCAGCCACGTAGTCTTTATTATTCACAATGCTGCGTGAACCTTGATAGGTGTCAATGAGGGTCTCGAGTGCGCTCGAGGGTGTACCGAGCACAAGGTAATTGCCAATAAACGCGTAGGCCAAATCGCCATTAAAACCGTACTGCACGCGGTGAATCGTCGTGCCGTTGTAGTCATAAGGGCGCACGGCGAATTCACCAAACACATTCGCAAAACCTGCCAATTCGGTAGCAGTAAAACCGCTATCTAAGAGCGTGGGATAAAACTCCCAAAAGGCTTGACCGATACGGTCTAAACCTTGTTGAGCAGCTTCGGGCGAACTCACAGGAATGACCGTCACTTGAGGCAAGCCATAAAGAAGTGTCTTTGCATCTGTCGAGTAGGGCTCGAGCACGAAGGTGTGCGCTTCACTACCGATCCAATCCAGCAGCAAGGTGTCAATATCTATATCTTCTTCTGCTAACAAATCTCTAAGCGTGGTAGGTTCACCATTTGCTTGCGAGAAACCGCGCACCCAACTATCCGCATACGCAAAGAGCTCGCGCACAGGAATATAGGCCGAAGACAGAGCGTTCGCATTGTCAGGCGCGAGGAAAGGACTTGAGACCTTGCAGGTCGCGCAGTTAATAAGTTTCAACAACTCTGCGTCACCACCTTCAGGGTTGGTTGCAAAGATACTTTCGCTCACTAACCCTTCTGGCGTAACACTGAGATGTCCTGCATAACCGCCTAAGGAACGCAGCATGGCTGCGCCCCTAGTCAGCGCGTAATCTAGGGTTGCATCTTCACCTTTCATCATGGTAGTGCTGGACTCGAGCAACGTCGCAATCGCGTCAAAATCGAGAGTTAAACCCACCATCGTTTCACTGGGTTTAAGTTTGGCCGTTGCAGTTTGGAAAAGTTTGTTATCCTCCAAAGTGTCTTCACTCGAGCCATTCACTTTGCGAACAATGCCTCGAGCCGCCTCTGGATTGCTGCTCACAAAAAAGACATCATTGATGCTGCCCACGATGACAGGAAAATCACTGCCATCACCGACAACGTAGAGCGTGGTGCCGTCCTGCTCGAGGGTGGTCACGGCCAAACTTTCATTGTCAGATTCTTCAGCGCAAGTTATGAGCGCACTTTGTAGTTCTGCGAAATGTGCGCTGAGTTCTGGGTCTGTCGGACGCAGCAGGGCTGTAAAGGCGGGCATTGGGTTCACGGCATCGGCACTCACAGTCAACAGAGCTTCAGCCGCCAAAAACTCTTTGCCATTTAAGAATTTTTTCGATGACAGGGGTTCAAATGCAGCACACGAGGCTAACAGTTCGGGTAGCTCGCCCGTCATCTCTTCACCGGCGATAAGGTCACGGAGACTTTCCCATATCCAAGCCTCACCCTCACCAAGTTCACTCGACATGGTAGCAACATAATCGAGAAGTTTTAAGACTGCCTCTTTACTCTTTTGCCACTCGAGGGCATTCACATCCTCTGCAAAACTGTCAAAGACAGGGCTCTGTTGCGCCCAGCTTAGTGTTGCCAGACTATCTGCTGGCGCGAAGGCTGCTAGAGGCTTTTGCTCTTGAGCAAAGGCAAAAGAGCTTACCAAAGTAAAAAGTACGGATAGTTTTTTAAGACCGCCGATCATTATATGTCCTCCTTGAAGACCTTAGCTATTATGTCGTTACAGCGTTTTCTAAAACACGGGTTAGCTATACATTGTGGGGGTGTAAAAATCTCACATTCTCCCAGTTTCGCGCCTGCAAGGTCATAAGGTCAAACTTTCTCGGTATATGGGAGGTAAAGGTCTCGAGAAGCTTTCCACCTTATACTTCTTCCTCACACGCTTCTGAAGAGCGGACTTGTTATACTCCCCTGCGTGCCGCAAGTTGCTCTCTCCCAAGTTACTCTTTCTAAAGAATTCTTAAACGTGTTAGCTGCCCCGTTCCATAAAGTTGATTTGACTTGGCGTGTGGTGAACGTAGTGGCAGAAAGCCGTGAAGCTATTTTGCGCCCACAGTTGCGTTTTGAAGCTGTTCTCGAGCGGTTAAACAACGTACTGGGTGTGGCAGGTTGGTCGTGTCGGTATCAAGGCCTAGCAGAAGCCGTCAGTTGCGAACTCGTGATTGCCGGTGTCAGTAAGTCGGCGGTGGCAGAAAGCACACATGTCAATAAATCAACTGCAGCGCAAGACGCATTGGTTTATGCTGCGGAATTGTTTGGACTCGTGCCGCCCGTTTCCCGCGAGGAAAGCTACACCGTGGACTACGACCTCGAGACCCAAAGCATTCTCTTTGAACCAGAGGTGTTCAGCGTAAAGGAAAGCCACGAGCCCACCCCTACGGCTGACACCGCCATGAAGTCGGCGGGTCAGCAAGCCATTGATAAACTCGTGGAGCGACTCGAGACACAAGGTCGCGGCAAAGATGTGGCCAAACTCATCGTGCAGTATGGCGGTTACGGACAAAACTCTGAAGCTGCCCGCGAACTCTATAGTAAGCTCCGTGCCTTACTCGTCGAGTCTGGCGGCAGTTCGTTGTAAATTCCGTCATGTTAAATTTCAGTGTGCGTTAAACTTCAGTGTGCGCAGGTGATGTGTGATTCGAGTCATAGCAATCGGAGACGTTCATGGTCAGTGGCCCGAAGTGTGGCAAGCTCTTAAAGCAGCCTCCATGTGTGACCAACAGCTAGAACCCACTGCCCCCGTCATTGACGGCGTTTATCACGTTATTTTTATGGGCGACTTGGTGCATTATAAAGACGCGCGTGCTTACGCCCAAGCCGTCGGCGAAGAACCCTACGACCCTAAAAATCCCAAACACTTAAAACGCGCAGCAAAAGCACAAATCCGTGAGCTTTACCGCTTCAAAGATTTTGTGGATAAAAGCTACGGCGGTGTCAGTATTATTCTCGGCAATCACGATGAATCGGCCATCAATCACAAGTACGAACTTTCAACCCGCAGTGGGCTTATTCATGACGAGTTTAATGATAAAAAAGGTGGCTTTGAACTACCTGAAGACCTTAAAACTTGGCTGTCCGGTTTTCAACGCGAAAAGCTTATTGAAGACGTGCAGTTTGCCCACGCGGGGCCACTACCAGGTATGCATGTCTTCGATGATTTCTTTTATAGCGATGATGACACGAAACGGTGGTGGTATACCAAACCTGATTTACTAAAGCAAACAGGTCACCGCTTTGGCGTGTACGGTCACACCGTGATGGAAGCCGGTATTTACATTGATAAAGAGAACGATTTTGCCATGATTGATGCACTCGGTAAACGCCAGTATTTAGATATGTTGATTGATAAAGACAAGCTCGAGTACACCATTGTTACATTTTGAAGGTGAGTGCAATAAAAAGTTAGGGACTATTAAAACTATTCCTTTGTTTGCACTATGTACCTCACACAATCAAGCAGTTCAGCATATACAAAGGCCGCTTGGGTAATACAATACTCACATCCCTATAAAGGCAAATACATCCTGGGAACCAGGGTGAGCACGCCATCTTATATATCGCTTTATGTTGAAATGTGAAGAATTACCATTGAAAAATAAGACAACTCGAGCTTAGCTCGAGTCCTCTTTAATGTTTGGAAATTAAAGGAAGGGGTGTTCGCTTCAAAAATTTTTTAGTAGTTGAAGAGTGTTTTCAAAGCAAGTTTCAGTTTGTTACTAAGGAGGAAACATGAAACTTTACGCCTTGACTGCTTTACTATTCTTATTAGTAAGTTGTTCCATGCCTGATCAATCTTCCCAAACTTCGCAAAGCAGTGGAACACAAACAAGTTATATTAACGAAGCCACGGGTGAAGAGATGACAGCTCTTCAATTTATGGAGGGCTTTAAATTTGGCAAAGACACTTACAATGTTAAAGAATTTAGCAAAGTACCTGAAGATGTTCGCGTTGAACTAAGACACAATTTAAGCCCTCAGGATTTTGATTCCCTTCCCTTTCAAATTCAAGAACTGCTCCCACTCGAACTAATAGGGACAGGCATGAGCCAAGCAGAGCTTAAACAAGAAGATATGGAGCTTTTACAAAACATGTCTTTTCAAGATCTACTTAATACGCCATTGGAGTTACGACAGAGCATTGCTTCCAACCTCACAACAGAAGAGCTTAAAAATCTCCCTACAAACTTTCAAACATTACTTACTTTTGAAGAGTGAAATATGCCGTAAAACAAATATGCCATAAAAAATATAACGGAAGAAATTATTCATTATTTGAGTCGAGCAAAACACACTAAGCTATTACTTTCTGACCGATGGCCTGGTTTGTGGATGACATAAGAATTGTTAGGAAATACCAAAGGGCAAGGATAACAATTCTTGCCCTTCTTATTGCCCTTCCCTACACTTCCACTTTACCCGGATGCTTGGGTGCTCCCTCGGTACTTTCCTGTACCGCTTTTTTCTCAGCCATATAGTTGATGAGACGCACATGGCGGTCATAGGTGAAATAGTTATACGTCCAGTTTGTAAAAGCATTAAAACGATTTTGGTGCCCTGGCAAATACACCAAGTGAATAAAAAGCCAACCGAGCCAACCTAAAAAACCACGTAGTTTGAAACCACCCAGTTTAGGCGACAGCTCAGCAATGCCCGAGTTACGCCCAATGATCGCCATAATACCTTTGTCAAAGTAATAAAATTTCTTTGACGTGCCACCAGCTTCTAGTTCCCTTATCGTTCTGCCCACATGCTGTCCCTGCTGAATGGCTACGGTTGCGACTTGCGGATAAAACACACCATCACTATTTTTTGCGCCCGACATATCACCCGCGACAAACACGCTGGGTTTGCCTGCCGCATTAACTTTGCCAGGAACAGATAAATCTTCGTTGACTTTAACGCGGAAACCTTTGTCTAGCTCGAGCCCCAACACATCCACGAGCGGACAAGCCCGTATGCCTGCGGCCCAAATCAGTGTTTTGGTAGGAACCGTGCGGCCATCGTTGAGCATCACCTGATTTGCATCTACAGCACTGACACGGCTGTTGAGTTGCATATCGATACCACGATGACGCAACGTCTCGAGCGCGTACATGCGACTGCGCGGTGAATACGGCGTTAGAATCTCGTCACTGGACTCGAGCAGGATCACTTTGGCGCGTTTCAAATCCACTTCGGGATAGTCATGTTCTAAGACTTTGTCAAAAAGCTCATCAAGTGCGCCTGCCATCTCGACCCCTGTTGGGCCACCTCCAACAATCACAAAGTTGAGAATGCCTTCGTCAATGAGTTCAGGGTGAATACTGGCAAGTTCAAACTGTTGTAAAATATGACTGCGCAAGTTGTTGGCTTGCTCGAGGGTTTTAAGCAAGAAGCCATATTCCTTAACACCAGGTGTACCAAAATCTGTGTAAATCGCTCCCGCTCCTAAGACCAAATAGTCATAGTGAACTGCTGCACCACTCGCGAGGATGACATCTTGCGCGTTCCAATCTATCCCTGTGACTTTGCCCTGCAAAAAACGGAATTTGGAATGATGACGAAACACACCGCGCACTTGATAAGCAATATCCGTGGGCTCAAGGGCTGCCGTTGCAACTTGGTACAAAAGTGGTTGGAAGGTGTGATAGTTATTTTGGTCAATCAGCAGAACGTCTACGGGAGCGTTTTTGAGTTGTTTGGCAGCATTGAGACCCACAAACCCGGCTCCAACAATAACAACTCGAGGTTTTACCGAGGTAGGTTTTTGCTCATGGGTAGGTTTTTGCTCATGGGTGGGTTTTTGCTCATGAGGTCTTTCCATACTGTTTCACCTTTCTGAGAGAGCTATCCTTAGGCTAGAGCTTCAAAACGTGTAAGAATACCTAGAACCATTCATTCTTTATTAAGTCTAAGCTTTTATCTGCGAGCTACAAGACCGTTTCGAGTTAGGACAAATGTCCTCCTTGTGAAATATGGTACGTGAAAGATGTTACAAATTCAAGAAGATAGGTTACATACGAAGATAGGTTACATACATAGACATCTTGCGAAATCACCGAAAGTAGCGTTTTATGAAGGAATGCAGACGAAACACGGGAGCTACATTGGGCTCAAGAAGCTCAACAGGAAGCAGTTCAAACGCTTCGTCGGGGTAACGTGAAAGGTGTTCAAACTCCTCTCAAGGTTCTTGAGAAGCATGAGACCCAGAAGAGCGCAGGACGGATGAGCAAATGATCACCTGAAGACAAAGGGCGGATGACCTTGCACTATCTAAGGGAATATCCGAGTGGGTTGAGACTAGCCATAGACTGGGGG
>JBOFGY010000144.1:0-9605 GCA_051649365.1 Trueperaceae bacterium | reverse complement strand
CTGGGTAGGGATTTCTTGCCAATTTATCCTTACATCACGTCAATTCGTCGCAACCAGGAAGGGGGTTGGGAAAGATGAATATGTTCAATAATCCCTACTCTGTATGCTCTTTATTGATTTCGCAAGAGCTCTATTAACTTAAAGCACGGTTGACATAGCCGTGAAGCAATCTCTGTATATGAGAAAAACAAGGAATGCGAGGCAGGTCTTTATTTTTCGATTAAAGACTTACCTGTCATTTCACTGGGTTGGGGGAGACCTAAAAGCTGTAACACTGTCGGCGCAACATCGCCTAACACACCGCCCTCTCTGAGTTTGAAATCTTTCTTGTCGCCAATGATGATGCACGGCACAGGGTTGGTAGTGTGTTGGGTGTGTGGTTTGCCATTTTCATCTTGCATCGTTTCAGCATTGCCGTGATCCGCAATGACCATTACTGTGCCACCTTTAGCACGAATAGCCTCAACAAGTTTGCCTAAGCCATCATCGGCAGCTTCGCAGGCTTTAATGGCCGCTTGTAACACCCCCGTATGACCGACCATATCAGGGTTGGCAAAGTTCAGGAGCAAAAAATTGTCGTCACGCTCTTGAATACGTTTAAGAGTTGCTTCGGTGAGTTCGGGTTCGCTCATCTGGGGTTTGAGATCGTAGGTTGGTACGTCCTTCGGTGAAGGTGTCATGGCGCGGTCTTCACCATTGAAGGGTTCTTCAATGGTGGCATTAAAAAAGTAGGTCACGTGTGGATACTTTTCAGTTTCAGCCGTGTGATATTGCTTTAAGCCGGCTTCACTAATCACTTGAGCCAAAGGCTTGGTAAGTTCGGGCAGCGCAAAAGCGAACGGTTGTTTCAAAGACTCATCGTAGTCCATTAAAGAAGCATAATGAACCTTTGGTATCTTACAACGTTCAAACTCTTGCCACTTGGTATCACCTAGAAGTGCATAAGTCAATTGTCGAGCGCGGTCAGCGCGGAAGTTGAAAAACACGATGCTATCTTCATCATTGATGTCGGCAACAGCTTTAGCGTTTTCAGTGATAACAGTTCCTTTGATAAATTCGTCAGTTTCACCTCGTTCATAAGCTGCCTTAATGGCTTCAGTTCCACTCGTTGCCGTGAACTCTGCTTTGCTACATACTACAGCGTCGTAAGCTTGTTTCACTCTTTCCCAACGCTTATCCCTGTCCATTGCGTAGTAGCGGCCCGTTACGGAAGCAACTTTAATATCGTGTTTTAACTCAGATATTTTCTGCTCGAGTTCTTCTATATAACCTAAGCCGCTATCGGGTGCCGTATCACGTCCGTCGGTAAAGACGTGAACACGTGCAGCTACGCCTTTTTGTTTGGAGAACTCGAGCAGCGCGAAGAGATGTTCTAAATCACTATGCACACCCCCACGACTTACCAAACCCATCAGATGCAGTGTGTGACCCTTGGCTTTATCGTATACGTCATTCAAAGCAGGATTCTTAAAAAACTCTTTGGTCTCAATAAGGCTCTGAATATAAGTAAGGCTCTGCATCACGACGCGCCCCGCACCAATATTCATATGTCCTACTTCAGAGTTGCCCATTTGACCTTCGGGCAAACCAACGGCGAGACCTGAAGCCTCGAGTTGTGTATGTGGATACTCTGACCAATAGGTATCAAAGTTGGGTGTATTGGCAAGATGAACGGCGTTGCCAGGGCTAGCGGGGGCAAGCCCGAAACCATCTAAAATAATAAGCATAACTGGATTTGACATGGAGACTCCTTCATTACACACTCTTTTTTACTTTATATTACGTGGAATATAAAGTAAACTGTAAACCGACATCCCCAGCAATCATTACACTCTTCAAAAGGGTTGAGTTTTTACCTAAACCTATGCGGGAAAAAGCCGTCGAAAAAATGCGTGTTGGCTTATCGCCAACGCCCTAACGCCCTTGCCACTCTGCCATCGAGTAAATCCAAATCTGCATCGGTAAGTTGTTCGGGTATTTTGTTTAGAGTGAGTGCGAGGAAGTTTCTCGAGACCCTCTCTAACTCGGTTTTGTAGGCTCTGTCTGCTAAAACAAATGGCAACAACTCAGCCATTCTTTCTTTGAGTTTTTCTTTCGCGACATGAATTGCGACACCGCGTTCTTCATCGCTTAGGAACGGCGTGGGCTCGAGTGGTTGTTTCATTAGGGTTTCGCTGGAGAGTAAAACTTTATGCTCGGTCATATACCGCTGGCAAGCATCGCAGATTTCATTTTCTGACAACGCGCTACAGAGTCTACACGCTTGCCAACCTTCGGCTAGTTTGCGCTCGCGGTGAGCTAGCATCGCCCGCGCTGCCTGCATGGTGGGTTGTGCTAACGCTTCAGGTAAATCCGTCAAGCTTTTTGTAAGCTGTGCTAAAGCCTTTGGATCAACGTGAATGGCAACCTCTTTCTCTCTTCTCTTTTCTCCCTTGTTCTCGAGCCTGCCAACGCGAAAGCGAATATCATAAATATCCTGCACCTTAAACTTCACTTTGTAGACATCTAAAAACTTTTGCCGTTGTAAGCTTAAGTGCATCGAAGTTTCACTGTCAGGGACCTCGACGTAGAGAATGCCATCTTGTAGTGTTTTTGCTTCGCTAAACTTAGCAACGTCAGGTCCCACTACGTGTCGCCACATCAGCACGGCCTCTGCACGTTTCATGCCGCGCTTCATACTGCTCTTACTGAAGACATCGGCGAGAATGTCTGAAACTCTGGTGACTTGGTAGCGAGAAGATTTGGCCATAAGGGCGATTAAAGATTTAGGATTCAAAATTACTTTTAATTTTCAACCTTGAATCTTTGATCTTGAATTATACGCTAGTTTGAATGAAATGTACCATTTGATACGTGAAACAGCGCATCATGCTTTGGTGGTGTCTCCGTACCTGTAACGATGGCTTGTGGGGTGTTAGCGGCTAGCTCGAGCAAGTATGCTCGTCTATTCGCGTCGAGTTCGGCAGTGAAATCGTCGAGTAGAAGCACGGGCGCTTCGCCATGTTTTTCCAGTAAAAGTTGATATTCTGCAACGCGGAGGGCGAGAGAAACGGTTCTGGCTTCACCCCGTGAGCCGTAGGCTTGCACGCTATTACCATTTAGAGTTAGCATCAAGTCGTCACGATGTGGTCCCACGATAGTGATACCTCTGGTACGTTCCGCGTCACGGCTTTTCTCTAAAACTTCTTGCAAGGTCATCGTACCTTCGTTGTTGAGTAGGAAAACATCTAAATCTTTCGTGTCACTAGAAATATCTTTGTAAGTTGCAGTAGCCATTTCCCTAATACGTTTCATGGCGCGACTGCGTAAGATTTCTAGTTCGCTCCCGAGTTCGATAAACTTTGTTGTCCAGACCTCAAGCGTTGGGTCTTCATAACTTAACTTTAGGAGCGCGTTGCGCTGCTCTACGACGCGCAGATATTCGCGCAGCATTAGCGCGTAGCGCAACGAAAGTTTGGAGAGCAAGCTGTCTAAAAAAGAACGCCTGTTAGATGGCGACCCATGAACCAAATCAGCATCTTCTGGTGTGATGAGCACAGCTGCTGCAACTTTGGCAATGTCAAAAGGTCTTACATTCTGTCCATCCAGCCTGACTAGTTTTTTACCAGGAGCTAAGCCAATTTCAATCGTGCTAATACCATCCTGCCGTTCCATCTTTACGCCAACAAAACCTTCGCTCTCGCCAATTCTGACAGCTTCAGAAATTTGGCTGTGAGGCAGTTCGCCTGTGCAGCCTAGATAGCAACCATTGAGAAGGTTTGATTTACCTGATGCGTTTTGCCCGATGACAGCGGTAATACCTGGGGAGAACTCGAGCCTTGGGGTTTGCAGATTGCGAAAGTTTATTTGCGACAGTGAGCGGAGCAGCACCCACACAGTTTAACGTGTTGAGCGTTTCTTATAGAGACTGTGTGCAACTTGAGCGAGGCATCCAGAAACACAGAAATAAATTGGTAGGGGCGAACTGTTGGGGCTGAGCTCCTGATTCGCGACACACTGTCTTGACGCTCTGCATTTAAAGACGAGATAAAAGAAGTACGTTCATTTCTAGTGTTAGCTTTTAGAGGCACAGCCTCACAAAGAGCATTCAGAACTCGTGACGAGTAAAGCACAAACATTCATCCAACAGATTTATAAGGTTTTGGGTTTTGCCACGTTGCACATTAAGAAGCGTCCAAGTCCCACAAAGAAGCAGAACGGCAATCGCCGATAACCCTATAAGCACCATGTGTAGTCTGAAACCACTTGCCCACCTAGCCATGCCCCCAGCGTAAGCCCCAAAGCCCCGCTACGTCAGTTTTAACCCTAAAACTTTGCCGCGCATTCCGTCGGGGATGACAAGTTGGGAAAGGGTCATAGAGGCAACTTCTGTGAATCCTAAACCCAATCCCAATACAAATGTCCCACCCACAAACCAAGAAAAACTACCAAAGGCAAGCAGCGCAAAGCCTACACCAAACAACCCTTTGCCGATGCTAATTTTGTAGACGAGCGGAATTTTCTCTCCAACAAGATTTACACAAGCAATCCCCAGAAACACGCTAAAAGCAAGCGCAGCCTCAAAGAATCCGTAGCCTTTAGCCCCTTGCCTTAAACGTTCCATCAGTACGGGGATGGTTACGTTGATAATATTTAATGTCGTGTTAAGAACTAAGGTCGAGAGGACGAGAAAGGAGAGCCTCGAGTCCCCCCGAATAAATCTAACTGCACTCCCTAAATCTTTCGAAAAACCTTGTGTGGAATCCCTTTGATGAGTAGCAGGAAACTTTATCCAAGGCAACACGAGTGTGAAAATGGCTAGTAAAGGTGTGGCTAACAAAATCGTCATAGTTGAACCCAAAATTGCAACCATCGCACCCGCTAATCCTAAGCCAATGAGCGGAACGCCTTGCATAGCTCCTTGAATTAAACTACTTGCTTTTGTTAGTTGCGTTTGCGGAACGAGTGACGGTAACAGTACATTCCCTGCGACAAAGACAAAGTAAGTGATAAACCCATTAATCAACGCGGCTCCGTAAATCATCTCTTGCGAAAGTTGCCCTCGCAAGGCGAGATAACTTAAAACGATAAAAAGACCAGTGCGTAAAAAAGTAGTGAGTGTCAAAGGAAGTTCGAGATGCAAACGGTCTGCCAATATACCTAAAACGGGTCCTAAAAAACCTGGCAAAGAATTGAAATGCAATGTGGACACCCTGCTCTACCGCGTGAAAACCTTTGTAAAAGCTGGACTGTTGAACGTTATAGAAACACAATCTCGGCGTGGGCGTTCTGTGAAAGTTTACTGCTCGTCAGGGGATGAATATTACATTCCTTTTGAAATGACTCCCTTTGAAGATGTTGAAGAATTTTTCCGCCGAAGCCGTAAGGCTAATGAACTCATTCTTCTACCTCGCATTGCCAACGCACTTCGTCAGATGGGGCGCGAAGGTCGGAAGATTTATAGAGATGACAAGGGTGATGAGGTATGGTCCTCGTTTGCGGGTAGCATGGACGACGTATAGGACACTCAAAAACTCGAGCACCTTCTTAGACAAAAACCTCAGATGGCGGAAAACTCCAACGATATTTTATGGTTGACAGAAGAAGAGGCTAGGGATTTTGTGGTTGATCTTTACAAAGCCTGGGGAAAGCATAAAAGGGAGGGTAAAAGCAAACGTAAACCCTACGTTTTCGAGTTCGCCTTCGTCCCAATGGAAGACGAAAGAATAAGTTAGACTAACTTAAATGTCTGTCACCGCCTTGGTGCTTCTCACGCTCTCTGCTTTCTTACGCGCTTTTTGGAATTTTTACAGCAAACGCAATTCCGCCTCAGCCTCTTTTTTTGCTATTTCCGCTTTCGCTGCTCTCGTATGCCTTAGCCCTTTTTTGTTTATTTACTTTTCAACCTTGATGACTGCGCCAACGGTATGTTGGATATTTGTTATTACCACAGGCTTTTTTGAAGCAATTTACCTTGCAGGTTTGGCGCAGGCTTATCGTTTAGGCGATATGTCACTCGCTTATCCGCTCGTGCGAGCCTTGCCCATTTTGCTCGTTGCGTTAATCAGTTTGCTTTTGGGTAGAGGTGACACACTTACAAGCATCGCTGTTCTTGGCATGGTGCAGATGAATCTAGGCTGCCTCGTGTTGCTGCTCAAACGTTTTCGTGATTGGAGTCCACGCTTTGAATTTTAACAAAGTGACAGCCTGGATATTTATTTCTGCTATTGACGTAACAGGCTACACCCTCGTGGATGATTCCGCGCTTAAACTGCTTAGACAAACAATGGACGTAACTGTAACTACGAGTACCCTTGTCTATTTGCCTTTACAGGCACTCACGACGGTTCTGTTTTTACTGCTCTATGTTGTTTTTATTGAAGGTTGGCGCGTCAAACCTAGTAGTGTACCCAGTACCATTCTGACGGGTTTAATGATGGCACTGACTTACGGAATTGCTCTGGCTGCGTTTGCCTTTGTTAAAGACGTGAGTTACGCGAATGCGTTTAGGTAGTTCAGCATTCCACTGGGCGTGGTGCTGGGTATGTGGCTGGCAAAAGAAGCGGCACATGCTCCCAAACTTTTGGGTATCGCCATTATGCTCGTGGGTCTTATTTTGATTATGTTAGGTTGACCTTGCGGTTTGTTAAACAATGATTGGGTGCTTGGATCACACCATTAGACACAACCCTTTGGGCGTTTGTAAAAATAGTCGTGCTCGAGGCTCTAAAAGCCTGAATGCTCGAGGCTATGTTTTGATTTTTTACCCCACGTTTCTTTGTGAAAGACCCCCCAAGTTTGCTTTGACCAGACTTTCTTCGGTACAATCTCCCAGTGCCAAGTCGTCGTCAAACACAAAAACAGGAACGCCGTGACAAAATCTTTAAGACCGCAATGGAGCTTTTTGAAACGCAGGGTTTCCAGAATGTCACTGTGACAGACATCGCCAAAGCTGCGGGAGTTTCGAGGGGGACTGTTTTTAACTACTACCCTTATAAAGAAGCCATCTTAGTTGGTTATTTTGGAGATAGTCTTAGTGGACTTAGGACTCAACTTGATAGTCAAACGTTAGAGCCACTCGAGGCCCTTTACCTCATTTTTGAAAACCTGGCTAGTTTTACTGAAAAGAATAAACACTTTTTCGTGCCACTTGGTTACGAGTTGTTAAACCCAGACCCAGAACGCTCGAAGCAAGCCTTCTTGTCGTTGCCGCTCGCTGAAATGATTTATGGTTTATTAACGAAGGCCAGAGAACAGTCACTTATTCGCTCAGATTTCTCGAGAGAGCGTTTGTCGCGCACCTTAGCGAACACGTATTTTCTAACTGCATTGCAGTGGGTGAGTTACCGCCAAGACCGCTCGATTCATGATGAACTCGAGAAGTCTTTGCAGCTTGCGCTTGAGGGAATTGTAAATAGGAGTTAGGAATTGGGGTTTCCCTGATTCCTATATCCCACATCCTAATTCCTAATAATCTTTTTCTACATCAACAACATTTCTTTTTTCACCTTTTACAATTGCTTCAATGGTTTTGTGATGTCCTCGAGTCTTGCTTGTTCTTCATCTATAACTTGGTCAGCGCGGTGTGGGCTCATGATGATGTTAGGCAATTCGCACAGTGGTGCATCTGACGGAAACGTTTGTGCTCGGGCTTCTTCATCTCCTGGATAGTTCCACCACACATCAATTCCAGCAGCGAGTAGATGATTACGTTTCAGTGCCTCGTAAAGTCCATACTGGTCAATCACTTTTCCTCGTCCTACGTTCACCAAAATACTGCCAGGTTTCATTGCTGCAAAAGCAGCTCGGTCTAAAAGATTGACCGTTTCCGGAGTTTCGGGAAGAGAACACAAAACGACATCTGCATTTGCAAGGGCTTCATGAAGCTGAGTTGTTGTATATACCGTGAGATTTTCTTCGTTGCTCTGGCTGCGTTTCAAAACACTCACGTTCATGTTCAAGGCTTGCAGTACGGGTGTAAGTTTTTTGCCAATGACACCGTAACCAAGTAGTAAGCAAGTTTTACCCGCAAGATACCTACTATGAGGATTAGCATAACGTCGAGGATTAGCATAACGTTGTCGCCAGTCACCTTTGCGAAAATCTGTGTCTGCCTCGAGTAAACGATTCGTACAAGCGAGAAACAATGCCAGCACGTGCTGAGCGACGAAGCCACCGTTCTAGTGTGAGTTGTGAAGTGTGATGTGAGGACGCTCGAGCAACGTAGCTCTTAGGTTTGGGTTTAGGCCAACATAAGGAATAATGATGTGTTTTAAGCGGCTACTGTCAAGCAATTCTGTAGATGGAGAGTCGTCAACGAGTATGTCAATCTGTTCGCTATAGCGAAGGGCTTTGTCTTTCTCTTTTTCTATAATAATATTGACATTGCCAAAAAGGTGCTGATTGCTTTGCCAACTATTTTCTACGATATGGCTGCGTCAAAGTACGGTAAGCATGTATGTATTTTACCTTTCACTTTTTACCTTTTACCTTCTTTTCGAGTTCATCCCACTGCTCTTTCGTTATTTCATCTAAGATATTAAACTCACCTGCACCCCACACCGTTTCGCCCCCATCAATGGTCACTACATCCCCTGTGATAAACCCTGCTCCTTCTGAAATGAGGTAACTGGCAAGATTGGCAAGCTCACTATGTTCGCCCATGCGTTTGAGCGGAATACGTTTGTGGAAGAGTGCTTCAATTTCTGGTGTGGGCATGAGTCTTTCCCACGCGCCTTCGGTAGGAAAGGGTCCTGGTGCGATTGCGTTCAGACGAATACCGTATTTGCCCCATTCTGCTGCTAAAGATTTAGTCATAGCCACAACACCAGCTTTTGCAATAGCGGAGGGTACGACATAACCCGAGCCGCTTAGTGCGTAAGTTGTCGCAATGTTTAATATAACTCCTTTGTGCTGTTTTTCTATCCAGCGTTTGCCCAGATCGAGCGTGCAATACATGGTGCCATGTAAAACAATCCCTAATACTGCGTCCACAGCTCGGTGTGAAAGCCGTTCCGTAGGTGAAATAAAGTTGCCCGCAGCGTTATTGACTAAAATGTCAATATGACCGTAATGTTGTTCTACTGCGTCGATCATCGCCGTGACTTTTTCTGGGTCGCGCACGTCTACCCCAATAGGGAAGACTTCACCACCATTTTCTTCAGAAAGTTTTTGGGCCTCGTCTCGAAGCAGTTCCTCCCTTCGACTACTAATCGCAACCTTTGCGCCAAGCTCTAAAAACCGCTTCACCATCGAACGCCCTAAGCCTGTACCACCGCCTGTAACGAGGATGACTTTGTTTTGGAGTAAATCGTTCTTGAACATGGAGTTAGCGTACCAGCATTTTAGCTAGTTAGCCAGTCAGCACAGGAGATGGCAGACTTTTATCATTTAGGGAAATTTCAGGATAAAGTTAAGCCATGAAAGCGATACCAAGTCCATTACGGTACCTAGCAAGTCTGCCCGATGAACGCGCAATAGCAATAGCTGAAATTCCCCCAGTTTGGTGGAGAACTGGTTAAGCAACTTTTGCCCAGTATAGCCTTTCAACATCATTAGGTGAAAGATAGTTTAAGGACGAATGCCTGCGTTTAGAATTGTAAAAGGTTTCGATGTAGCTAAAGATG
>JBOFGY010000143.1:0-7233 GCA_051649365.1 Trueperaceae bacterium | reverse complement strand
GCACAGCGGCTGACTTCTCGCACCCAAGCTATTGTAGTGACGCATATTTGGGGCCACCCGGTCAACATGACTTCTGTTCTCGAGTTTGCACAAAAGCACAATCTTAGAGTATTAGAAGATTGCTCACATGCTCACGGCGCGGAATGGAACAATCAATTAGTTGGAACGTTCGGCGACGTAGCTGTTTTCAGTCTGGGAACTAAGAAGATGGTTACCGGAGGTAAGGCTGGTGTCCTTGTTACAAGAAAGCCTGACATCTATGATCGTGCCTTAGTCTTCGGACAGCCGAAGCATCGTACCACTGCTCAACTGCGTGATACTACATTGAAGCCTTATGCAGCAAGCGGGTTTGGTGTAAACTTACGTGGTAGCCCACTTGCGGCTTTATTGGTTATTGACCATCTTGAACGCCTTGCGTGCACTATTGAAATAAAAAACAAAAACCTTACGCACCTAGAGAGATCGCTAAGTACTATCGCTCTTCCACTGACTGCTCCTTCAAGAGACTCCGGCTGGACACATGGGACATGGTATATGTATCAAACTCAGTGGGTTGGTGATACACCAAGCCGAGATCTGATTGTTGCCGCTTTGAAAGCCGAGGGGGTTCGCGTTTCAAAACCTGAAAAAGGTCTTCATCAACTCGCTATTTTCCAAGACCCATCAATGTTCCAATCCAGTCAACTTGGAAGTGATCCGTTATGTGATCCCCACGAGTACCCCGTTACAGACACGCTTCTTAGCCGACTTGTCACCTGGGATACTCGCGAGATGTATGACGATGCGGCGCACATCATAGATTCCTATGAATTGGCAATAGGTAAAGTTGTCAGTCACCGCCATTTACTCTCGGAAGGAATCTCTGCATGATCATCGAATTCAGTGGTATTGACGGTGCAGGGAAGTCTAGTATGATGGACCGCGTCTTTCGACACTTTAACGAGAGCAATATCTCAGCGTTCCAGCGTACCCTCCGGAGCACATATAAACGCATTCTTGCTAATGTTGCCACAAAACATGGTTTCTCACATTGGAAGGGCATGTATTCTCCGGAGGAGGTTGAGGTCGCACACGCTCTTGAGATGGTCACCCTTGTACATACTATGATTTCGCCAATTAATGACAAGCACACTATTCTCTTAACTGACACGTATACATGCAGATGGTTGGCTACGGCAAAATTGTGGGGGGTCTCAAACCACGACAGGCTGAATAACATCTATGGTATTTTGCCCCCTCCAAATGTCTCCATTTTTTTAGATGCATCAATAGATGTAGCTTTTGAGCGAATGATGACACGAGACAAAGGAGACCATATACTTAGCCTTGGTAACACAGATAAACTTCGTCAATATCACACAGCCTTTCAGACTATCTTGCCTTTGATGCCATATGAAGTGACCCGTGTACCAGCGGATGTTGGAAAGGATGAGCTGTTCCTTCAAATTATGGATGTTATTCGGCAGCACATTCCAGGCGTTAATGGGGCAGTTTAATGCTTAAACGCGTGTTGAAATCACTGAAGTTACGCGACCACAACTTGTGACCTTTGTGTAAAAAACTGAAAGGCGAGTTAATCCATGCCAAACTGGAGCTTACTATCAACAAACACCTTCGTACAACGCAAAGTTCAAATGAGAAGTGGTGCGGCCGGTAGAGCAACCTGGATCAAGCGTCCAGATGACTTGCGAATAGACTTCTTGGAAATAACGCAAAGCGAAACAGGGTAGGGTTTAACGGTCATAAGTGAGGTTACAGACAGCAGCAATGAGGTGAAGCCTAAGTCCAAACCGCCTACGTTTGTTACGGTAAGTTTCCTTGAGGATGCGGTTGATTTTAAGGTCACGAATGACATGCTCGACGGTGATGCGTAGGCTGGCAAGTTTGCGAAGGGTTGCTTGGGCGGTTAGCGTTGGGGTGTTCGGCTGTTGCTATGGAAATGATAAGGCCTTTGATAGCTTCTGTCACCCAAGACCTCACTCAGTTCATGGAATTTGACCCCACACCGTTTGAAGAGCTTGAAATCATGCTCTCGTCCTAACATAGAGAATCTTTTTGCGTTTCTTGTCAATGACAACTTGTGCCTTCAAGGTATGACGTTTCTTCTTGCCTGAGAAGTACCTGCACTGTTTTTTTTGGGTCGTTCCAGCGGACTTTCTGCTACATCTATAATGACAATATCTCACTGGCTCTCCCGCACGGCTTTCCGTTCTGGCAGATGAAAGTCTTTGCTCTGTAACAGTAATTCCTCTGTTTTTGTGACAATGCGTTGGGCAGTGGACTCATGAATGCCCCAATCTATTGCCAGCCTTAACAGGCTCGGATATTCCCTTAAATACTGCATCGTCATCAGTACTTTGTCTTTAGGCGATAACTTGCTCTTCCGTCCTGCCGTTTTCTTTGCTTCATGCTCTTCAAGGACGTTCACCATCAGCTTATAGACCTTGTAACGTTACCCCAACTAAGCGTTTGAACTGCTTCTTGGGTAGTTTCTTTAACCAGAAATAGCTCCCTTGTTTCGTTGGCATTCCCTATAAAACGCTACTCCTGGCAATTTCGCAAGATGTCTAGTATCCTGCCATAGCCTACTAGGCAAAAAGCGTCCAAAATGCTAGGGCGGTTGGATTTCCATAAGGGGGCAAAATTACTCTCAGCGCAGAACAGGAAGAGAATCGCAGGCTCAAGAAGGTACTCGAGTTGGTCAAACAGGTGCGAGACACTGTAAAAAAGCGGTGCGCTATCTTGACTACAAGGCAGGACCTTCGCTTGGGAAGGTGTAAAGAAATTCATGTATAGCTAATCTAAGTCCGCTTAGTGAAATAGTAGAGTAAATTTTATACGCTAGCCCTCGCAAGTTGTTTCAGGTCAGTCCTCGCTGTTTCTGTAACTCCATAATCCCATCACGATCAAAGCTATACGTGCCGTAGACGTTGATGTTTTGATAGCGCGTAGGCCAAATGTGCTTCAAGTCTTCTTCAACAATGGGATAACCCTGTGCTTTAAGTTGGTTCACACACTGCTCGAGCTTGAGCGTGTTCCAGTAAATAACAATATTGCTAAGCAAGTTGAGGCACCCTACTTGATGGTCAAGCTGCTCTGTGGTCTTGGTCCTGATTTTCCCCTGATTAGCAAAGGCAATATGCGACCTCAAATCGTGAATCGCTTCGCCTTTGTTTAGTTGTAATCCTGCACGTTGTCTCAAAGTGCTTTGCGTGTACCAGCGCAAGATGTGCAAGGTTTTGGGCAGTCGTCCATAGGCTTGAAGAGCGCGTGTGAGTTGATGCTTGCGCGGATAGGCTTGGAGTTTCTGTATAATGAGTGATGCTGTGACGTAACCAAGTTTAAGTGAACCCACAAAGCGCAGCATCTCATCCCAATATTGCTCAGCAATATCTTCCTGAATCACTGCCGTTAAACAAGGTGCAAGGGTTGGATAAAGGGTTAGGTCTAATTCCCTGGTGCGATAAAGTGTTTGCTCTTTCAGGTCACGAATGCGCGGAATAAACTTCAAACCCAACAAATCGAACACTGCAAAAATAAGCTCCGTGTAGCCACTGGTATCGGTGGTGTGCTCGAGAATCGGAAGTTCAGATTCATTGTCGAGAATCGCGTCGAGGACGTAAGTCGCATCTCTCACGGTGGTGGGGATAGCTTTAGAACCGTACTGTGAAAACTGGTCACTCGTCCAGGTGTAGAAGGTCACGCCTTTATGCAAACCAAAGTAACGCGGGTTGTGCCTGGCTAAAAGTGTTTTACCCTTCTTGCTCATGGGAAAACGCTGCCCGTCTGAAGAGGACAGCATCCCACCACCCCAACGACTGCAAAAGGGCAAATCATGGTGTTTATTCACCAGGAGTGTCATCGCCCTGTCGAGGTTATTCTGTGTCATAAACCAGCTATTGCAGTCACGCAGCGCATGATAGTCAAGCCCGGTTGAGTGCGACATATACGAGAAGCCAAGATTGCAGCCCTGTGCCAGCACACATGCGTAAAGATGAAGCAGCACGTCAGGTGAAGGGCGTTTGGATTGACTTAAATGCTCGAAGGCTTCAGAAAAGTTGGTTTCCTTGTCCACCTCGAGCATCACTTCGGTGATGTCTACTTGGTGCAGAGAAGCATGGAGCGTGTTTTTGAGGTGCTGAAGACGCAATGGCAAAATCTCAGCATCATCGTGTTTGTAGCTCAATTGATTTTGCCTGACAGTCAAGCTCGAGGTTTCATCCGTCAAAGCAGCTTCAACAGTTTCGCAAAGTTTTGTCAGTTCAGCTTTTTGTTTTTCCAAACGAGACCGCGCGGTGAGCGGCGCACCTGTCAACTCGTGAACGACCTGTCGCTGCGCCGACCAGATTTCTTTGGGGATGAGATAACTCTCGAGCGGTGCGTAACGTCGGCTGTGATTGACATAGACATCACCTGACCTGAGTTTCTCCCGTAAAACCCACACTGCAGCCAGTTCATAGTAGAAGCGGTTTATCTCGCCGTCGTCTTGCCAGAGATAACTCAACCAGTCTTGCGGCACGAAGCCAGTGGACGCACTCCTCGGGATGCGTTTTCGCTTACCATCGTGAATTTCTTTTACAAATCCCAGAGCTTCCATCAACCCTTGGTCATCACCCCAGGGTTCAAAGGTTAGCGTGGCCAATAAAGGTTTAGCCACATTGCGAACAGCTTGGTACTGCTGAAAAAAGTAATCCACGTAAGCATCGTTTGGAGGGCGTAGCAGGGCTTTGTTCTGTTGAAGATGATTTTGCAACTTCTGACGTTCTACCTGCTCGAAAATCGTTTGGCGCACTTGATCTTCCTCGAGACTTTCGTCGAGTAACACTTCACCCATCCGTTGCAGGATGTTCAAATTTTCATTGATGGCACTTTGCGCTTTGTGCCGATCTACTTCATACTTGTTTTTTGCCTGGGTGTAGAGCGTCCAAAGTCGTTGGTCAAACATGTTAATTCCGTCGTCGATGTAGCTGTAAAGCGATTGATGCAGGAAGGCAACTAAGACAGAATCCCGTCGCTCGGCGATGCTGTTGAGCAGATTTTGTTTGCTGATACGCGCTCCCAGTTTTGCCAGCCACTTGAAGCGATTAGGATTCACAGCCGTTACATCCCAATTCATCACGCCAGCGTCCTTAAGAAAGAAAATCTTCTGAGCTGCTTCACGGATTTGTGTCGGACTCGAGTCGGTGGGCGTTTGCTGTAGCCAGGAGAGGTACGTGTTTCGTTTATCTTCCCGCAGTTCCAAAATCTTTTCCAGGAAAGCCTGCACTGGCGGTGTCAGAACAGGACGCAGTTTTTCAAAAGTGAGGGTGTGAGCTTTGCTTCTTGCCTCTGAAATATACTGCTCGAGCAAAGTGATACCAAGGCGGACAATTTTTTGTTTTCGCAAATAATCGCAGGCAAGTTCAAAGAGCAGGAGAGGCTTGTCGTGCTCGAGCGCACGTTCACTGAGCCAGTTGACGAGTGCCAAGGTGTCCAGGGGTGAAGCGCGTCTGAAGCCTGTGTAACGCAGAATGTCCTGAAAATGATTGCTCTGGGTCGAGCGACGACGATAGCCCTGGAATGAACTTGCCGCAACGTTGAGCTGATCTGCCAGAAAATGCAGGAGTTCTGAAGCTGGCTCGAGCACGTCACTCGGAATAAACCCCAGATGTCTGAGGGTGCCGAGTTGCAGAGCATATCCGAGTTGGCTGTGAGCTTCGCGTTGTTTGAACACCTCACGTTTGTCTTCATCGGAAAGCTGGTAGTAGGTGTTGAGTTCATCTGTTGTAGTGAACTCGGGGAAGCGGTTGAGCCTGTCGCGGTCTTTTTTGCTAATGAGTTGTAAAGGCATAGAGTAGCCTAAAATCTGGAAGTGTGAGGGGTATCATAAAACCTCTCATTTTTGGCCCCTCAAAAAGCTTTTGTAAACAGGGTATTTTTGCGGCGAGAAGGAGGTATCATAAAAGAAGTCTTTTGTGATACCCTCGCTCCTAGCCCATGCCCAAAGCCAGCACTAGGAAAAAGGTCGCCCTGTATGTTCGAGTCTCTACCAGTGACAAAGACCAAAATCCTGAGACGCAGCTCCTGCCGTTAAAAAAGTACGCCAAACAACGTGACTGGGACATCTTCGATACTTACGTGGATGAAGAGAGTGGTCGCGCCGAAAAGAAGAGCAGGCGTGAAGCCTTCAAGCGGATGACGGATGATGCCCACAAACGCAAGTTTGATATTCTGCTTGTTTTCAGGTACTCGAGGTTTGCCAGGTCAACCAAAGACTTAGTAGATGCCCTACGTGATTTTGAAGCTTTGGACATAGATTTCGTGTCCTACTCCGAAAACATTGACACCACCACGAGTCACGGCAAGTTTTTCTTTACCGTCATTGCCGCCTTTGCTCAGCTCGAGTCGGACACGATTAGTGACAACGTGAAGGCTGGTTTGAGTCGAGCCAAACAACAGGGTCAGCACTTAGGAAGACCTCCGCTTAGTATTTCAACGAAAGAGAGAATTGTTGAGAGTTGGCAGCAGACGCGCTCGATGAAGAAGACGAGTAAGCTCTTGAACAAACCTTACGCCACTGTCCATAAAGTTGTTACGGCTTACCAGCAGGAACATCCTGACGAAAAGACCATTGAAGTGGAGCTTTGGCTAAGAGTGGATAACAACAATAAGTTTGTCAGGGGTAAAACGCAGTCGCGGCAGACCATCGAGGATGTCATCCTGAGCAAGTACCACATGAAAAAACCTGACAAGGACGGTTATGACTACACACTTACTATCACCTACAGTAGTGACGAAGAACTCGAGCGAATTATCTATGACGACATCTTCCGCAGGGCACACGAGATAGCAGAATTACGCAATGGGTTTATCGAAGCGGACGTGCGGGAGGTTGGGGGATTAGAGCGGAGTTGGTCTGCCTAGCGCAAAAAATTTACTCTACTATTTCACTAAGCGAGTTATGAATTATTTCACAAAATAACGAGAAGTTTAAGCATTTGCTTAATTAAGCAATTAAGCATGTTCGTCTTAAATTTTAGATTATCAAAGGGTAAGCAGCTCTAGCGGGGTTCCCAGCCTGGCGAACGTAGTAGCACAGGCTGGGACGCTGGAGCGGAGCTAAGCAGCAAGGGGAAAATCCTCGGTTTGGTCTTTGGGTTTGTACGGCTGAATAGGGGAGAAGTTCACCATAAGCAGCAAGACGAGATTCTTTTTCGAGCGTTGCTCGAGCCTTCGGGCGCGGCGGATGGTGTA
>JBOFGY010000142.1:0-4057 GCA_051649365.1 Trueperaceae bacterium | reverse complement strand
CAATTGGTTTGAATGGTGCGTCTTTGTTGCCAGGTGGTCTTTGCACGATTACGGTAAATGTAACAAGCTCGAGCCCAGGTAGTTATGTCAATACCACCGGAAATGTAAGCTCGAGCAACGCCGGTGCAGGTAATACCGCCAGTGCCACGCTTGTTGTTGGTCTTCCCAAACTCGGTCTTGCCAAAGCACTCGATAGAATTTTTCACAGCAACAGCGCGAGCGATAATGATTACACACTGGTCTATCGCCTTACCGCCGAAAATTTAGGTGACGTGCCACTAAGTAACCTCGAGCTTTTTGATGATGTCGTAACGCAGTTTGCTGGCCTCAATCCCCGCGACTTTAATGTTTGGGTAACGAACAGCACGGCCTCGCTCACACCCGCGGCAACGCTGCCGCTCAACGCTAGCTGGAATGGCACCGCGACGAGTAACCTCACGCAGGCTTCGCAAAGTTTGGCCGTGGGGGAGAGTAAACATCTTTATGTTTCGTTTGTCGTGACCGTGAATCCATTCGCGGCACTACCTGATAACACCTTGCGGGACAACAGCGCGACGGTTCGTGCTACAGGACCAGGCTCGAGCCTTGTCACAGACACCTCGACGAATGGTCTCAACCCAGACCCGAATAATGATAACAACCCGACCGAAACTACCGTCACGCCTGTCGCGTTTGTCAAACTCATTAAAGAAGTTGCCAATTGTGGCACGGGTTTGTCTGTATGTACAGGCAGTTATGGCACGACAGCGATAGGCAAGCCAGGTGATTATCTCGAGTACCGTATTCGCTATTTCAATATCAGCAGTCAAACCATCAGCACGCTTGTCGTGAATGACACACTTGCTGCGGCCACACCGTTTCAGGAAGATGCCTATCCTGTCGTTTCACCTACGGCGGATTTCCGTGTGACGTGTCCGAACTCGAGCACCGTAGATATGGACAGAAGCAACACAGCACTCACAACGACACCAACGACAGGTGCTATCACAACTTTTACGATGAACATTACAGCCGCAAGTATTTGCAACGTCACGACACTGGCCCCAGGGGGACAAGGCCACGTGTTATTCAAAGTACGCATTCCCTAGAAGATGGGTGGGCAATGCAATGAGCAGTTTTCAAGGTGCTTTACTTTTTCAACGTAGGGTACTTTCTCTGGGACTATTGAGCTGTGCTTTGGCGCAAGCTCAACAACGTGTGTTGGATGGGTTTTATGATTGACATGCCGAGCACACACCATAGAGTGTGAGTTCGTGACCTTGTACCTTAAAGCCGCCTGGCAGTGTTACGCCTTCTAACACGGCGACAGGACAGTTACCCTCAAGTTCAAACACCCTGCCACATTTTTCGCAGCGAAAATGATGATGGTGTCCGCGTCCGGCCATTTCGTAGCGGGGTACGTCGTTGGGCAAATGCACGGCGATGATGTCCCCCTGTTCGCTGAGAGCATTGAGGTTTCGGTAAACGGTAGCTAACCCTAAACGCTCGTGTTCACTCTGTGCTTTTTCTAGAACTTCTTGTGGCGTGAGTGGACCCAAAGCACGTTGCAAAGTATTTAAAATCGCGCGGCGTTGATTCGTGTTGCGTTGCATGAATGTAGTTTAACACTGCTGAATGAAGGAAGCAGGAGAAAGAATAATTTGATTTCTTCTGTCTTCTGTTCTGCATTACGTTCTGCAAAACATACTTTGCCATAGACTAGCGTTACATTAAGCACCGTGAAACATGAGGTAAACGTAGAAACCGCGCCGCGCACCCTCGACCGCATGATTGGTAACACGCCTATCGTGAAACTCTTTAAGGTTGTCGAGCCAGGTATGGCGGAGGTGTGGGTAAAACTCGAGGGTCAAAATCCTGCGGGCTCCATCAAAGACCGCACGGCTACAGGACTCATCGAGGATGCAGAAGAACGTGGGTTTTTGAAGCCAGGCTCGGGTCAGATCATTATCGAGCCAACGTCGGGGAATACGGGCATTGGTTTAGCGTTTATCGCAGGTATTCGTGGGTATCGTTGCATTATTGTTCTACCCGATACCATGAGCGAAGAACGTAAACGAACCTTGCGGGCTTACGGGGCAGAACTCGAGTTTACGCCTGGTCACTTGCGGATGCTTGGTGCTATTCCTAGAGCACAAGAACTCGCCACCGAACTGGGCGGCTTTATGCCAAATCAGTTTGAAAACCCTGCCAGCCCGCGCTATCACTACCGCATCTCAGGGCCAGAACTCTGGCAACAGATGCAAGGTCGTATAGATGCCTTCGTGTGGGCGAGTGGTACGGGTGGTTCAATTAGTGGGATAGGTCAATACCTCAAAGAGCAAAACAAAAAAGTTAAAGTGTACGCAGTTGAACCTGCTCGCAGTGCCGTCATTAACGGTTTTGAGCGTGGGCATCATCTTTTTCAGGGGATGGGGCCTGGGTTTATTCCTAAAAATTTGAACGTAAATAGTTTAGATGGTTGCCGCATGGTTTATGAAGAAGATGCCTTTCCGCTCGGGCGCAGGTTAGCGCGGGAGGAAGGCGTTTTTATCGGTATGTCGAGTGCTGCGACAGTCTATGCCGCCCTCGAGGTTGCCCGTGAACTTGGCCCAGGCAAGGTCGTGGTGTGCTTAGCCGCTGACAGTGCCGCGCGGTATATGACAACAGAACTCTTCGCGGAGAATGCGTCTTAACAACGCTGTACTAAAGCTAAGGTAAAAAAAGCTTAGCCCTTTCGTTTTCCCAAGCTGCCTGTCTATGTAAAATTCAATCGCACAGGTTTCAAAAACGCGCTACACTCGAGCCTATGAAACGCTTCACTCTTTTACTTCTTATTGTTCTCATAGCGTGTAGTCAAACCGAAGAAAATAACCCAGATGATACAGGTAAACAAATTAAAGATGGCTTTATGGTGGAGTATACACCAACGCCCTCCACCTTTGGTCCAGGTACGGGTGCCACCGAAACCTTAACGGTCAGCGTAGACATTACCAAGCCCGAAGGCATCGCTAATATCAAAATTTCGGTCAGCCCTGGTGATTTAGTGCAGGTCAGTCCTAGCTCTACTATCGTAGCCGATAACAGCATGACCCAGCTTAAAGTTACGGTGAAAAACACAGCAAGCTCTGGTGATGATCCGTTTTTTTATGTTTACATTGAAGGAGTAGATATTCAAAATCGCAGCGTTACCTCCGCGAGTGTGCAAAGGTTTCAGTGGACGCTGCCCTAAAAGTCTTATAATCAAACGTATTTTTATAACCAAAACATGAGTCATCCCGAACTTTAGTGCGAGGGGTGCACTTTGCACCCCTCACACTACCTTGTGTCATTGCGAGCCTTAGTCTAGGGTGTACTCCGTGCGAATAAAGCTCTTCGCTGCCTAGCTGCGAAGCAATCTCCGTGTGCTGAGTTCGCTACAAAGTAAGTGCACTGAGATTGCTTCGTCGCTCAGCCACCATGAACGATAGGCTGAGCGTCGTTTGAGACCCGTTTTACCACCAAAACGCTCCTCGCAATGCCCATTAAAGGGAAAAGTCAAGAGGGGAAGGCACACTTGGGGTTATACGTGGTGTTTTGAGTGATAACAGGGAAGGCAATACGCAAGAGTTTACGGGCAATTGTAAGGAGAGCCTCAACGTGTTTTTTGCCTTGTTGTTTCAAGGTTAGATAGTAAGCACGAAATTGATCATCGTGCATCATGGCTCCCCAAGCTGAACAGTAAAGACGTTTTCGCAAATAAGCGTTACCTCGCTTGGTGACTCTGGCCTTACCTTTCCACTGCCCACTTTCCCGCACCGAAATGTCTAAGCCAATAAAGGCGAGCCACTGTTTAGGATGCTGAGAGCTTGCATCCATAAACTGTGCGAGTAAGGATGCGACAAAGGTAGAAATGCCTGGAATACTCTGTAAGCGTTTTGTCGTGGCTGCCTGCTGAGGTTGTGCTAACACGAGCTGTTCGAGTTCTTGTTCGAGTTGAGCCATTTGTCTGTTAAAGCGCTTGAGCGTTTTCAAGAGTTGCTGCTCAGCATCACTGGCTTCAATTCCTAATTGCTTTTGAAAAGTGCGGTAGTCATTGAGC
>JBOFGY010000141.1:0-1865 GCA_051649365.1 Trueperaceae bacterium | reverse complement strand
AATTGAAATTCAAGGCGCACACTCTCATCACTCGTCGGCATCAGAAACGTTGTGGTTTTCGTTTCAGCTTGGCTTCCTGACACGCTTTCTTTGCTGTACACATACTCTGCATACGGCTCTTGTCCTTCGGCAAGACGGACATAAAAGCTAGACCCCCCTTCTGTCTCGGTCGTGACAGTAAAGGATAGGGTGTATTCTTCACCCGCTTTTAACTTCAAGTCTTCTTGGTAGAACCCTATATCCCAGGGTAGATCTCCCCCCTTATCAACGCTTACACAAAAACGCTCACCCTCATACGTCTTTTCGTGAACAATATCCTTGCTGGTCTGATACGCAAAACTCCACGCTTCCTCTGCTCGACTAAAGTCACCATTGCGAATTCGATTGCCCTCTAAACTATCCAATCCCTCTTTTGTGCCACATCCAACGAGCAAGAGTAAACTTACAATTCCTACTAGCTGTCTCCCTTTCATCCCATGCCTCTCTCCCTTTTCAACTTGTGCTGGTCAATCTTAGCTTAAAGACTATCGTCTGCCCATCCCCGTAAATCCAGGTATGAGTTCTAAAGAACCTTCGACACCCCATAATTTTCAAAGCTTTCAAACTAGGAACCTGCTTTCCATAAGCTAAGTTAATCATCGTGGGGTTGGTCCTATATCCGTATTTTAATGAAAAATTCAATCCTTTGAAGAGTAAAATCTATGAGTCCTGATACCCTTTTTTTGATAGATATATACCTGCTTTTTCTAAAAATGAGTAAAAAATATCTACGGAAGGGTTTGAAACAGTATTCTAGAGAGCCACTTTTGAACATTTGTTATGGAGGTTGATAAGCTTACTCTATGTGGTACCAAAGTGATAGAAGACCTAATATTTATTTCAAATAAGAATATCGGGTGAGAACAATGGCATCTAGTCAGCCGCCTTAGTCACCTTACTCCACTTACTCTTAAAGTACACCGTCGAAGTCGTCATTTCACCTTCTGTACGTTTTTCTTCTATTGAAACAGTCGTATGTAAAAAGGCGTGCCCATTGCATAAAATAAGGCCATTGGTGTGATGGTTACACAGTGTTAAACATGCTTCCCAAAGCTCGAGCAAGACTTCTTCCTCGGCGAGATTTGCGTGCTGCACAGGTAATCCCACACGCTTGGCTTCTGCTCTGCCAATGGCTAAGTCATGGGCGTGATACCCCGCAATCAGTTGTTGAATAATGGTCTCGCGTTTTTCTTTCTGGTTACAGTGGGCGGATAAAAGTTCGTGAGCTAGAGATATCATGTGCAACCGTGAGCGGTAAAAGGTTCCCAAAGTCGGCGGGAAGACGCGCTCGCTTAAAAGCTTAAACGGCAGCGTTCCGTCCTCGAGCCCAAACCATTCCTTCGCCATTAGCGCAAAGGCGCGAATATCTTCATTGGACATGATGGCAGGTTGTCCCTCACCCGCAGAGTGTGCGCCCAAGTGTGGGTCAATCGGGCTGAGTTCTGATAAAGGGGTCATGACGAGTTGATCCGCTCCTAAACAAAGTAACGTGGCTGCTGAATGCGCCTTGTAAGGAATGAGTATAGTTAGGTGGTCGCAGTAACCCCTAAACAAGGTGCCTATTTTATGGGCTGCACTCACGCTGCCTCCCTGACAGTGCAAGACAACATCAAGGTTGGTGTGGAGCTTCTCTGTCCGTAGAACTTGGTAAAGCCAAGGAACATCTTCCGGACCTAGCATTTTTGTGTTTTGATACATGTTTCCTAAAAAATAAAGCAAAACACGGCTTCCCCGTTGTTCCTCGAGTTTTTGAACACACTCTAAAACCTGTTGCATCGCTCTAACCTTTTTGCAATAAACCCTGTCATAAATCAAACCTTCCTCAT
>JBOFGY010000140.1:0-25848 GCA_051649365.1 Trueperaceae bacterium | reverse complement strand
TGGATGACTTCCTGACCAAACTCGCGGCTGACCCTGAGCGCATCAAACGCCTTTGCTTTTGGGACTGGCTTCAATCTTCAATCTAGCTTATGCGTCACTTCAATAAAGAATTGGTATTAGGTGCTGCACAAGTAAATGTACTCGAGTTTCCGCCAGTCCCTCCAAGTTTTGCGCCAGCAAAAGCGGCTGCACCTGCTACTGAACCGCAAAGGGGTTGAAGGGCATCTACATACCCTCCTGACCAAGCGTTCAGACCATAAACAACATAAGCTCCAGAACACTCATATTTGCTATAACCTCCACTACTGCCCCCATAAATAAAAATCTAAGTAATCATTACTGGAGCAAGTTTGCCATACGCGGCAGTAATTGTACCGAACTCCTCTTACATCGTCTGCTGTCAAGTCTGTTACGGCTGCATAAGCAGGATCTTGACACATTACAGAGTTTGAGTATTGACTCGCTTTGCAACTCCAAACGTCCTCAATATAAGTATCACCTAATTCAAATGCATGACCAAATTCGTGTAGGTAAGTTTTGAAGCTGAAGTGTTTATTATTAGCCATGACGATAGTGCTTTTCTCGCACGTTATAAAGCAATCACTGTTGTGATAGGAGCGTGTTACAGTTGCAGAAAGAGTTATACGCACTTCTCCTGCACTACTGCTCGTAGTAAAATTTACGTTGCGAGTAAGAAGATTGCCATCAGGCATAGTCCTTAGAGGTTCTAACCATTGTAAAATTGCATTGCTAATATTGTTTTGGATAGTGGTTTGTTGAGTTGCTGAATAGGTTACTTCATATTTGATGTAAACATCAATAGCAGTACCACGTGCAACCTCCAGAAGATTTTTTCCAGTTACGGTTGTATATTGTGCGTCTAATGGTGTTTGTGCCAGGTCTTCATCAATTACTTCTTTTTGTTCTTCTGTATATTTCTGTGTTTCTTGTCTAACTTCTTCTTTTATATTTTCAGGAATTTCTATTTCACTACAGCTTGAAAGAATTAAAGTGAGTACAACAACTAAAAATACAAGCATACGCTTGATACCCATGAACTGTCCTCCTAGAGACATTGACAAATGAGGGATGATTTGAAAAGTTTTGACCCTGTATATGCGGTGTTGGAAATAAAAACACACAGAAGTACCAACCCCTGCCGTTAGAACTGTCTTTGTAGTCCCTACACTCAACCTTTCTCCCCAGTACTCAAATCACGAATGGTGAAGTGTGATTTAAGGTGATACTAAGCTGGACTGTCTTTTTTTGCGAAAGAAAAACCCACCACGAGTTAAACTCGTGGTGGGTTTTTCTTCAGTGATAGTTTTAACAACTGTAATTTAGAATTAATTCAGACCACTTGTTTCTGCTGTACAGAGTCGCCGTTCACGGTCGGCAGCAAAAGCTAGGGCAGCTTTAATATCCGTAGCAGTAAGATCAGGAAAATCCTCTAAAATTTCTGCTTCACTCATACCGCCCGCCAAATAGTTTAGAATATCATAAACCGTGATCCTTAAACCTCGAATACAGGGTTTCCCGCTACGTTTACCTGGCTCTATAGTAATAATATTTTGGTAATCCATAGCTCAAAGTATAAACCAAAAATAGGGGCAGAAGATTTTAGCTTTTGCCTTTGTCTTCTGCCTTTGCCCTAGCCCTTACTCGGTTGCTCCAAAAACATCCCCATTGCATGATAGCCCGCGTCTACATAAATGGTTTCACCGGTAATGCCGCTACCAAGTTCGTCAGCGACAAGAGACAAAGCCAAACCGCCGACTTCTTCTTGGGTGATGTTGCGCTTGAGCATCGAGAGTTCCCCTGCGACAGCGTACATATCACCAAAGCCCGAAATACTGCGTGCCGCAATCGTTCTAAGTGGCCCAGCACTGATGGCGTTGACGCGAATCTTTTGTGGGCCTAAATCATAAGCAAGATAACGAACGCTGGCCTCGAGCGCAGCCTTGGCAATCCCCATCATGTTGTAGTGTGGCACGACGCGCTCAGCGGCAAGATACGTCAGTGTGGTGATGCTGCCACCACTCGTCATGAGGGCTCGTGCGTGTTTGGCCACAGCGACGAGCGAATACGCAGATACGTCCATCGCGGTTTTCCACTCATCGCGGCTGGTTTCGTAAAAGGGTTTTTCAAAGGTACTGGCCGGAGTAAAGGCAACAGAGTGAATTACAAAGTCGAGCGTGCCAAGAGTTTCCTTAACTTGACCAAAAAGGGTCTCGAGGTCGCTGTCATTTGTGACATCACATTGAAAGTGCAGCGGATTTTTTAGACCTGCGGTGAGTTTCTCGAGGGCTTCTTTGAGACGCTCGCCCTGATAACTAAAGGCAAGCTGTGCGCCCGCGTTACCGAGTATTTCGGCAATAGCCCAACCAATTGAACGCTGGTTGGCTACACCCAAAACAAGACCTTTTTTACCTTCTAGATTAATGGTGATCATGGTGACTCCGTTTCTTAAAGCCTTCGTTAAAAAGAGGCTTGCTATCTGTAGACACCCAGAGTCTAACGAAAGCATTGCTAGCAATACAAGTTATTGCTGTGGTGCGACAGGCGCCGAAGTACGCTGGGTTACAGTTTTACCAAGTTGAATAAACGGTTTTTCAATCCAGCTGTACGTAGCCCAAGAGACAAAGACGATGATGATGCCCAGCACCGCCATTCCTGACCATAATGATAGTGGAGGCAGAGGTTGCGCCATAAAACTAGGCAGCAGTAGATTGAATGCGACAAAAATGACGAGACCATGAAGCAAGTAAAGGCTGTAGCTGATGTCTCCTAAAAAAATAAGTGCGGGAAGTCTTAGGAACCCAAACAGAGAATTTCCAAGGGGAATTGGCGCAAAGAACATCGCTAGCAGCAAGGCACTAATGGGATGCAAGGCTGTATCAAAAAAGAAAAAGACACCTAGTAAAGTCGCAAGCATGAGGCCGCTTACTAACCAATGATCAGCTAGTTGTCTGACGCGCTCGAGCGAGGACACCGCAGCAGTTACACCACCTGCAAGGAAGAAAAGAGCAAAACGAGTGTCTATTCCTGAGGAGCTTAAAGTTGAAGACATACCAGATAAACCGAGAACGAATAGAGCTAAGACACTATAAAGCCAGCGTTGTTTGTGGGCGAGGCGCACGATAGGTGCAAAAATAGGTAATGAAAAATAAAAAAGCCACTCGTACTTAAGTGTCCAGGCTACACCTGCAATCATGCGGTAGGTTCCCTCAAAGCCGTAAATGTCGGGCATACCAGTAAAGAAAAGCCATTGGAATAAAGGTAGCCATAAGGATGTACTTGCGACTTGCGTTTGTATAAAAGAAGCAAGTCCGACAACAATAGCAACCACGAACCAATAAAGTGGCACGATGCGAAAAAATCTCGAGGTATACAACGCTACCCAGTTGAGCTGTCCACGTTTATTCAAAAGTCTGTGCCAAAACAAGAAGCCTGTAATCATAAAGAAAATTGCAATTCCGGCTTCACCACAGAGTTTGTAGAAGCTCGAGTCTACACCCCATCTGCCTGTAAGGTGATAGGTATATGTAATGGTGTAATGATGCAAAAAAACACCAAGGGCAAGGAGTCCTCGTACGCCGTCAAGGTAACCAAAGCGTCCATCAGTCACTAGAGATATTTGAGTACTACGTAAGATAAAATGAGCGGTAAGTCCACATAGGAAGAGTGTAAAAAGACCTGCAAAGACCCCAAAAGGCAACGCGACATCCATAATAACTAATGTAATCTATCAAAACACTTTCTTAAAAGCAACGCTCACACCTAAAACTTGTTCTAAAATTCTATGACCACTCTTTAGGGTCTTCTTCCATGAGCTTCTTAAAGCGTTGTCGGGCTTGCTCGGCTTTGCCGCGTTCACCCCGTGCGTCCCAGACACCTGCTAACCCTTCCCAGGCGGTTTCACTGTAGTGCTCGTGCTCGGTCATGAGGGTATAAAAGCGCGTGCCTAGCTCGAGCTGCTTTTCGGCTACAGCGCGTTCGCCGGCTTCTTGGAGCAGAGAGAGGTGGTCAGCGTGGAGGGTCATCCGCACTTCGTCTACCCAATCCGAATCAAAGCCTTCCATAAAGTTGCCCTTATAAACTTCAATAGCGCGTTGATAGTCGTAGGTTTTTTTGGTTTCGCGGGCGCGGAGGGCTAATTGGCGGTATTGGTCTACATCGTAGTCAATTTTAAAGTTGCGGTGTAAGTAGTAACGGCGATTCGCAGACTCGATAAGCTCGCCACCCATCACTTTGCGCAGGCGGTAAAGCGTGGTGTGGAAGCTACTACTCGCTTTACTTTCGGTTTTACCAGGCCAGAGGGCTTCGGCAACTTCGTAGGTGGTTACACCGGCACGGTGCTCGAGGAGGTAAAACAGTAACTCTAGGGCTTTGAGCGAATCCCAGTCTAAGCGGGTATTATTTTGCTCGACAATCGGCGCACCGAGTCCGCGTGCTTGCACGTTGCCCTTGACGGGTTTGCGGAGTTCCTCGAGACGTTGCAGTCTTACGCGCACTGCGTCTACAAGTTCGGTTTTGCCAAACGGTTTTGTTAAATAATCATCAGCACCCAGTGTCATGCCGCGGCGTTGACTCGCGCGGTCGTCGAGCGCGGTCAAGAATAAAAAAGGTACGGTACGAAGCTCATTGATTTCGCGCACTTTGCTGTAAAAGTTGTAGCCGTCTAAGGAGGGCATGTTGATGTCCGAGACAATCACGTCGGGGCGCAATCCATCACGCAATTCTTCTAAAGCGTCATGGGGGTTATCGTAGGTCAAGACGCTAAAGCCGGCACCCTCGAGGCTTACCTGAGTGAGCTTCAGTACCCCCAAGTCATCATCAAGGGCTAAAACGAGCGTCGTGGCGGTATCCGTGGTCATGGTGGTTTGGGTGCTCGTTTTCACGGTAGGTATCACCTGGCTCCCAGGTCTCTACTCATTACATCTCTACCTAGTGTCACGTCGCGTCCGGCTACACCTGCATTCTGTTTATACTGTATTAGAGCTGTATATTCAACCGTGGTGTGCAAAGCCGCGGTGGCAAACTTGATATCCACAATGACGTGAGCACTCGAGAGAGATTCGGCAAATTCGTTAAGCCTCTCTTCGAACAAGTCAAAATTATTCGAGCTAATCAACTTGAATTTTGGAACCATCCCTATCTCCTCTAAGCATTTCTTTTATCTAAGGCATTTCTTTATATCTAAGCGGTTCTTCCACACTCGTGTTTCTCAACATGGAGTAAGTTTTATTTCCTCAAGACGTGTAGTGTTACGTTATGACTAAATAACAAAGCGCAGCTCAGCTTGGCGGTGTTTTGCCTTGCAAGAGTCGCCTTGGACTGTCTCCAATCATAGCGTCAACGCCCCAAGAAGAAAGCGAGGAAATTCTCATCTCGTCGTTGACCGTCCAGGTGTTTACCATGAGACCGCGTTTTTGTGCCTTACTTAACATTTTTGGTGTAACCATCTCGAAATAGGGGTGAAGTGCATCCACGTGGAGCCAACCTGCGAGGTGTCCATCCTTACCCCACCAAGGCATATCGGGGCTATAAAGCAGTCCTACACGAATGCTGGGACTATGTAAACGAACGTGTAAAAGTGACACGGGGTTAAAACTCGAGACTATCACTCTATCTTCAAGCCTGTAATCCTTGACGAGTTTAAGTATGTCACGCTCGAGCCCGTCGGTTCCTAGGGTTTCAGATTTCAGTTCTAAATTAATTAGGGTTCCTGGGTAGTGGTGGGAGAGTTCTAAAAGTTCGGAAACTTTGGGAATGTGCGGGTCTATGGTTGTGAGTCTTTGGTAAGGAAGATGATTTACCTTTTTCCCCTCGAGTTCAAAATCGTGAAAGAGAATGAGTTCACCATCTTTCGTGCGTTGCACATCGCACTCGATGCCATCAAGTCCAGATTCAAATGCAAATTGAAACGCTGCCATTGTATTTTCGGGTCGTTCACCCCGCACGCCGCGATGTCCGAGCAGTAGCGGTTTTTGGCGCGTCACGCCTGGTAGTTGACGCGGTTGCCAAAGCACCGTGCGCCAGAAAAAGGCAAGAGCAAATAGATAAATAAAAAAAAAGAAAAAAGTCACAAAGAAAGTATATAGCGTGTCAGGACTTCAGCTTGTCAGCATTTCAGAAGGGTCGTTTTAACGGATTTAGCTTTTCAGCTCCCGATCAGTGAAGGTTTGAAATGTGGATAAGTGTTGGCTCAAGCCCAGCAAAATCAGGATGGCATTCGCTTCTATTCTGAATTTAGGTGTAGGGTTTGCTGTGTTTACACTTCCCCGAACTACGGCGATAATAGTCACTCCAGTTTTTGTTTGAAGGGCTAAGTCTTTCATGAGTTTGCCTGCAAAGTGGCTGGTCTTATCCACCCTGATTTCTTGGACGCGGAATTCTGTGCCGTGAACGTGCAAAGTATGACGCTAGCTATCTATCTATATGACCCTGGCTATCTACATGACTCTGGCTATCTAAGTGCTAAGGCAACACCATAGTGACGAGACGCTGACCTGCAATGGCGTACGGGTTAATCGTTTGATTCGCGCCTGCTTTGTTAAGTTAAGTTTACGCATTATGGCGTCTTCTTCTGCTCTTGCCACAATAAAAAGCTGTGGGGTTGAGTGCTCTTGCACTCATGCATTCGCGGCGGCGTTACCTGTGGCCGCAATGAGCAACTTGGCGTGTTTAACACCAGCACGCTCTAAAGTTTCGTCTTCTTCAGCATCTCCGTTGATACATGAATAGCCTTTCTCAAAGCAGATACTTTCCGTTTGCACCTCTTTAGTCAATGATAACAAAAGGGCTACGTTGCCCTTGCAGCTCCTCACAGATGCGTTTGCCCATGCGCCCGAAGCCTGCCACGATGGTGTGATTTCTCGAGGTATCAATCTGTTTTTGCATAGCTTTTCTCCCATAAGGGTCACGCAGTTGCTGAGCAACAAAAAACTCCATCACGGCAGTAAAAAGATAGAAGAGGCTGCCAATACCCGTGAGTGCAACCGTGACAGTAAGAACACGCCCTACCCCTTCGATAGGGTGAACCTCTCTAAAGCCAATCGTCGTGACAGTAATAAAGGTCATGTAAATTGCGTCGAGCCAAGTACCGTTGTAAGGCCGCCACAACAGGTAAACCCCTACGGAACCGGCAACAATGACGAAGCTGAAAATGACAATAGGAATACCAAACCGCTTGATAAAGGCACGGATGTCAGAGAGCGGCACGGTTTCATTATAAATTTACTTTTGTTGTTAAAGATGGGATTTTTCTGACAAGATATCTTATGAAATCCTAAAGCCCTGCAATTTAGGAAGTCCCAGAGCCAAGAACCTGGGATGTTGCAAGCTGTCTAGTTAATTGTCAGCGAAGTGCTTCAAATAATGAAACCAAAGCCCCTGATACCACCCATAATGCTCCGCAAGTTTCCTCGCATCGCTATCACTGATGCGAAAACTGCCTGTGTAAACTTTTGAAATTGTGTCTAGGATAACTGTATCCGTCCAGGGTGTGCGCTCGTACCTGCCAAGTCCGCGCAGCAAAATATAATCTGCTGACCATTGTCCTAATCCTTTTAGTTTCTTGACGCTTCGCATCACCTCTTCATAGCTTGCGGTTTTCAAAAACGTTTCGTCTACGCTCATGTAGGCTTTGGCAATCTGCATGAGCCTATCTGTTTTGCGTGTATTGTTTGTGGCCAGAAGTACTTTGTCTCGAACCTTCAAAAACCGTTTCGCTTCTGGGAAAGTTGTATAGCGTTCACCATTAACGGTAATGCTGTCACCTAAAAGCTCACAAAAACGTTGCATGGTGAGATAAGCAAAACTATTGGGTGTGCGCTGCGTGACGAGAGCCAACACACACTTGTAAAAATACTCGGAAACTTGACTTGGTGATAACCGTAAAGAGCTTTTGAGATGGGTGCAAAAGCAGGGTCTTTATTTGCGAGATTGTAAAAGGGTTCCAAATCATCTTCTAAACTCAAATAAAAAATCAGTTGTTCTTTAGCTGCCTGAACGACGCTGTCATCGAGCTTTTTGGCAAAGAGAGTTAGCTCGAGCCTTGGTTTTTTCACAGTACCCAGTGACTTTACAAAAAACGCTACAGGTTTACCTAATACATTCATTGCAAAGCGCAGTTCGTCATCTAAGATATTGCGAACAATACCATTTGCTTTGTGATCCTCTAAAAAGTTTAATGTCTGCTGAAAGTCAAAAGGTGCTTTGGGCTTAAGGACCAACGACGCTGTTTGTAAGGGTTGCTGTAACACCCTGCTAAGCTAACCTGCAATCTCCGTCTAAAGTTTTCGCTATGCTGCAACCATGTGGCGTGTGCTGGTTTGTTGTTTTGTGGTTATCTCTGTTGTCAACGCTCAATCTCATACGTTGAGTGTTGATGGGGTAGAGCGTAGCTATCTGCTCCACGTTCCGCCAGACTACGACCCACAGATTCCGTTGCCACTTTTGCTTGTTCTTCATGGCAGGGGTGGCAATGGGGAGAGTATGGAAGAACTGTCGGGCTTTAGTCCTTTAGCGGATGAAGAAAATTTTATGGTTGTTTATCCAAACGGTTTAGATAAGCAGTGGAATTTTGTTCAAGACCCGCCAGGCTACACACGCATGAGGCAAGATGACGTGAAGTTTTTGCTAACGTTGATAGATGAAATCTCGAGCATGTACGCTGTAGATGAAACTCGCATCTTCGTGACAGGGTTTTCTAATGGTGGCTTCATGACACAGCGTTTAGCGTGTGCTGCACCAGAGCGTTTTGCAGCTTTTGCTAGTGTAGGTGGCGCAGGCTTTGGTGGCTTGGCTGAACTCTGTCAAAGGTCTGTGCCACTTTCGTTGCTGCTCATGCACGGTACAGAGGACACCATCGTCCCTTGGGAAGGTAACACACGCAGGAGGCTCGATCCTGTTCTAGAAACGTTTGCCTTTTGGTCAATGTACGGAGCTTGTCATGGTGACATTACTGCATTGCCCCTACCACAACAAGACGATAAAACGAGTGTCACTTTGATGTTTGCAGACTGTACTGAAGGAAATGAGGTAGTGCTCTACAAGATTGAAGGGGGTGGACACAACTGGCCAGGTGTTGAGGGAATTCTTGCACCCAGGGTAGCAGGAAACGTAACAATGGATATTGAAGCGAGCAGAGTAATTTGGGACTTTTTCTCTCGCCACCAGAAGCAGTGAAAAGTCGTTAGCCTTCCTCCTTCCTCCTTCCTCCCTCCTCCTGCTCTTTCGCCTCTCGCCGAATCACCAGCACATACCCCGTCACTCCAATCAGCGTAAACGCAAACCACTGAATCGCGTAGCCCAGATGCGAACCCTCGGATAGCTCGAGGGGTTCTGGTTTTAAGGGTAGTCTGTCAGGTTGTGCGGGTGTTTGATTTTCTAAACGAATATAAAGGGGGAAAAGGTCATAGGGCATTTGTTCCTCGAGGCGCACAGAATCTGTGTAGGCCGTCACCGTGAGTTTGCCCTGCGGGTCTTTAGGTGTGAGACCACTTAAAAACCCTGTAGGACGTTTAGTTTCTAGGTAGACCATGCCTGTTGCTGTGACCTCAACTTCAGGTGGAGCGGCTTCTTGCACGGGTGGTGTACTAAGTTCAAAGGGCACCCAACCGCGCATCACGAGCACAGCCTGATTGTTTTCTAAAACTAAAGGTGTGAGTACGTAGAAACCTGGCTGCCCTTCGTAGTTATCGGTGGTTCTTAGTAAAACTTCGTGTGCTGTGTCATAGTGACCAGTCACCGTCGTGGGTCGGTAGGCGAGGCTCGAGTCATCGAAGGGTGAAACCTCAGTACGATAATTTTTTATAAGTTCATCTATAGGTCGAGGAGAGGCAGAGAGCCTCGCGATAAGTAAAGCGTTATTAGCGCGGCGTTGCTCGAGCCGCTGGAGTTGCCAAAAACCCAGTGAGGCAAAGGTAATCGCCAGAATTAAACCAACCGCCAAAAAGCCAAGCCAGCGAGGTTTTAATAAAAATCGGTACATATCCATTTAGTTCGGCGTAAATTCCGTTCACCGTATTTCCCGTAGTGGCAACCCCACGTGGTTGCCCTGATCCTAATGAAAACGCCAACGGCGTAAATTCCAAATCGAGGGGCGACCACACGGGGTCGCCCTAATGAAACGTTCGCAACGAAGTTAAATAAAAAACGCACGGTCAAGCGACATTACCAGAAACAGCAAAAACAAATACAGCATTGAGTATTTATAAAGTGGCAACGCCGAACTGCGGTCAACGGGTTTGCCCGACCGAACAACTTGGTAAAGCGCGTTCATGCGTAGAGCAAGGACGCTATTAAGCGCGACGGCTGCAACGAAATACACGAGGCTAAACTCACGCATAAAAAACGGGACGAGCGTCGAGGCAATCGTGAGCACAGTGTAAACAATCATTTGGAGCACGGTGTTTTTATCGCCAATCACCACGGGAGCCATCGGTACGCCTACATTTTTGTAGTCTTCTTTGATCATCAGTGCTAAGGCCCAAAAGTGAACGGGTGTCCAGAGAAAAATCAGTGCAAATAAAAGCCAAGCTAAGACACTGAGTTCATTCGTGACAGCAGCCCAGCCGACAAGCGGTGGAATTGCGCCTGCGGCACCACCAATTACGATGTTTTGCCAGGTCGTACGTTTGAGCCACATGGTGTAGATAAATATGTAAAAGCCAATGCCTGTTAAAGACAAAAGAGCTGCAAGCACATTTGAGGTCGCAGCGATAATGACAAAAGACAGCACGGTCAAGGTAATGGCAAACGCAACAATATTTCTAACAGGTATAATGGCTGTTACACTGGGACGGTTGGCCGTGCGTTTCATGCGTAGGTCGATGTCTCTGTCATAAAGCATGTTGTAAACACCGGCTGCGCCCGCCGACATATAACCACCTAGAAGCATTCCTAGAAGAGGCAGCCAACCCGGCCAGCCCTCGGCAGCCACGAACATTGCCCCAACGGTTGTAGCCAGGAGCAGGCTGATGACTTTGGGTTTTGTAAGGGTGACATAGTCACGCCAGGTAGCACGGGGAGCCAAGCTCGAGGTCATACGTGGCTCTAGCATAGCGGGAAAACTCGTAGACAATTGTCCTAAGTGGCACCTTTACACATTGCTGGTACTAATCATGGGTTGCACTTCGGTTTCAGAGACGAGGGCAACCAAAAGGTTATTGACCATCGAAGCTTTACGGTCTTCGTCAAGTTTGACGATGCCCTCGCTTGCGAGTTGCTCGAGGGCCATTTTGACCATACCCACAGCTCCCTCCACAATTTTTTGCCGTGCCGCAATGACCGCCTGAGCTTGTTGGCGGCGCAACATAGCTCCGGCAATTTCAGGTGCGTAAGCGAGATGAGAAATCCTGGCCTCGAGCACGTCTACACCGGCGATCTCGAGGCGTTTATGAAGTTCGTCTTTGAGAGCTTCGCCTACTTCGTCTGGGTTGTGGAGCAGGGAGTCACCACCTTCTGCTGCATCGTAAGGATAGTGGCTGGCAAGAGCGCGGATGGCTGTTTCTGCTTGGATGTCCACAAATTGTTCGTAGTTCTCCACATCAAACATGGCTCTGGCAGTATCAATGACGCGCCACACCACCACTGCCCCAATTTCAATAGGATTGCCGTGCGCATCATTTACTTTCATCGTTTGCGAGTGAAAATTGCGAATCCGCAAACTGATGGGGCGTTTGCTAGCCCAAGGATTGGTCCAGTGGAAGCCACCGCCCGACACTGTTCCCATATAGCGTCCAAAAAAGGTGAGGACTCGAGCTTCGTTGGGCTGGTTAATAAAAAGGCCCGTTAGTAAAATCCAACCTGCAATAAATGTGAAGAAAGGCAGCACAAAGAGCGTCGGTTGGCTCAGAAGTGGCTCGAGTCCTTGCGCCATAAAACGTTGCCACACCCGCCAAGCACTCCACAGAATTGCTGCCCAACCTAGTAGGAAGGCAAAAAAACCAGGGAGGTGAAAAGCAGTCCACTCGTTCATACGTTTCATAGCAGGTTTAGGTGCGCGCATCAAGGCTCCTCCTGGTGTTTCAGGGTTAGTGTAGCAACCTATACTCTAATATGTTTGCTTGGGGTCAAAGCGAGAAAATAGCCACTTCTGCTTTCACTTTTCAGTCGTGACATAGACAAGCTCGTGCACAGTCTAGATAAAGGTTTGCACAAGACTAGACACACGCCGTTCTCACCTCAAACCATAATGATGGAGTAAAGCCACCAAATTGTCCGGATGTCGACAACTTGGTGGGTTGTGTTATAGGTACTCCAAGTGAATGAAGCAAACCCTGTAACGTTATTTCGACACCATAAAACGCTAGTGTCGCGGGAGGAATTGTGAGGAAGCAGTATTTGAAAAACCGTTGGTCGAGACTTCAGGGGGTAGCCTTTCTTACACTGAGTCAGTTAATGTTGCTTCAGGTTTTTGGGGTTGCTCAAGAATCTCGTAACATTAGTGATTACATTCAGGCAGGCAATTCCTTTATGGCTCAGGGTGACTGCGCCTTTGCTCAATACCAGTTTCAGGAAGCCTTGAAACTCGAGGAAGCGAATGTTGAAGCGTTACTTGGTAAAGGCCGCTCGTTGGTTTGTCAAAAAGCCTTGGCTTCAGGGATCGAAGATTACAAAAAAGTTCTCGAGCTTGACCCCAACAACGTTACCGCGCATATTCGTTTGGCAGAAGCTTATCAGCAAAGCTTTCAGTCTACGACTGAAAAAGACCCCGCCCAACTTACGGAGTCCTTGTCACTTTTGGAAAAAGCAGAAGGTTTAGCCTCAGATAATCCTGAAGTTTTGAATGCCAAAGGCGTTACACTTTATCTTAGTGAGGACTTAGCAGGTGCGCGGGCGGCTCTAGAACGTGCTGTTAGTTTGGCTGCGGATTCTGAGCTAAGTAACCGTGATGTTGCGCAAATGCATATCAATTTGGGCAGTATCTATCGTGATTTAGATGAATTAGAACTTGCTCTTGCCTCGTATCGTCGTGCGGTAGCCCTTAACCCGCTTAGTGCTCAAGCCCACAGAAATGCAGGTTGGGCGCATTACAACTTGAAAAATTGTGAAGAAGCAATTTATGAACTTACCCAAGCTGTGAATCTAAACCCTCAATTCCTTGATGCTATTGCAAACTTGGGTATCGCAGAATTTGACTGTGGCAATGTTGAAGCGTCCATTCCACATTTCGAAAAGGCTCTCGAGCTACCTGGGGCACTTAATTTGCCACCACTCTACACTTACTTGTCGCGTGCCTACGTGGAGCAAGGCAAGTTTGAAGATGCTGTTAAGCGGGCGCAACAGGGTGCGCTATTACCCCCGGTAACAGCTGAGGCTCTTTTTTACTTGGGGCAAGCTTATGAAAAGCGCAATGCTACAGAAGATAGAGAAAATGCTAGGGAAGCCTATCAGAGTGCGCTCGAGATTGATGCAGAGTACAAGCCCGCGCAAGACGCACTAGGTAAGTTACCTTAGAAGTTAAATGCAGAATTTGAAAGCAGAAGGTAGAGGCTTAAGGGCTTCTACCTTCCTTTTTTGGAATTGAACAGTGGTGGGATTATTGATATCTCCTGTGCGATGAGCAAGGGGCTGAAGCCGCCTTGTTGAACGGAACGTTAACTAGTGGAGGTTATTTTGCAACCTACTTTCCAAAATTTAGGGAGGTAAAGCTATTTCATTTCATCCCTTTTATTAAAGGTGTACCCAAAGAATGTCTCAGCAAGTTAATCCTGGAACTGTCTAAGCGAAATTAATATACTCCTGTATAAAGAAAACAGATAGTTTACGTTGCGCCCTACAACAAAAACCCCCGCTCACAGATATAAGCGGGAGTTGATTTTTATTTTTGCTCTCTCTGTTACTTCAAGTAGCTAGCACTAATAATAGCACGACCTGCTTCGGTTTCATCTAAAACGTCTATAAAGGTCTCGAGTGAAGCCTGTGAACTCTGTACGCGCCAATCGGTTTCTTTGGATTCGTTGAACCAGATAATCGCTTTGACTTTGGAGAAGATTTTGGTTGTGAACATTGCTTCGACCCAACCCGCTTTGTCGCCACCAAGTTCCGTCGAAGCGGTTTCTACAATCCAAATGTCCTGGGTACCAATTTTAGTAAGGCGGTTATAAGGCTCGGTAAAGATTTGCTCATAGGTGCGCCAACGGTGATAATCCTTGGTTGTACCCCAGTTGAAACCTGAAATGCCCATTACATCTACATAGTCTGCGCCAGGATAATAGCTTTCCATAAAATAGGCAGGGTCGGTTTTTGGCTCATCTACACAGTTTGGAGCCCAAATCCACTTAACATTGGTTGCGCCTTCGTCTCGGAAAATATCAACAACATGTTTCCACGCTTGTATGTAAAGCTCCGCGTTGCCACTCCACTTAACCCAATTACCGTTCATTTCGGGCATAAGACGGATATAAACCTTGCCTTGGTAGCTTTTGGCACCCTTGGCCCATTCATGAATGTAGTCATCGTAGACACCTGCCACGATTTTATCAAGAGGTTTTTCGTTAGGTTGCCAAGTAATCATAGGGATACGACCGTTGGCGGACGCTGTAGCAATAACCTCTGGTTCCCAAGGGTGATCAAAGTTTGTAAACCACTGGACAACATCAAGAGGGTGGTCGAGCTCTTGCTCGAGCGTCTCAACAGCCGCGATATCAAGGTTGATATTGCCCCTGGTGTAAGCACCAAACAAAATGGGCTGCACGGCAGGTCCCACAGGAGTTTGAGGTTGGTTAGGCGTTTTGCCATTGGGTGGTTTTACACTTGCCTGGTCACAAGCGTTTAGGACAACTACACTAACTAATCCTAAAAGCCCAATACCCAGAAGCCTAAGTGTTCGGGAAATAACAGGATGGTGTGTAAGTAAAGGATGAGTCATCATGACCTCGATAATGTAGCAAGATAAGCTAGCATCTTCTGTGACCAATGTCCACATCGGACTAGACTTCCATGCTTATAATCCTCTATCTTTATGAGAATTTGACTTAAGCCTCGTTTATACTAGATTATCCATAAAGTAGCTTGGAATGTTCAAAAACACTGTATTTTATGAGCTTATTATGATTTCCTCAGGTTATTCCCTGAGGAAGATTTAAGTGAAATGAGAGGTTTATCCACTAGGGAAAGAGATGAGTGAATATCATTTCCAGCGCTTCTCCTAGGGTTGCTTCTAAACATCTGATATTCTATTGAGCGGATGCTAACTGTTTTAAATTACTCAGTTGTGGGTTCCTGTGAGTCTGGTTTTGAGCGGTGTAGCCAACCCCTTACTGTGCCTAACACCCCTACGATCCTGTGCAAGTTCCAAACATAGTTGTTACTCCCTCAGTAGACTTTCTTTTCGTGATCCAATTAACTGCAACTATACTGCGTGAATACTGGGTGAATGTTAACTAAGCAACAAACTCTGTTACCCATGTTATAAATAGTTTTATGGGTAGGTGAGGTAGCTATCGAGCAATAAAAAATTTAAGAGCCCAGCAGGGTCAAAAATAAAGCTATCCTAATTTGCGAGTGTCCCAACGGGAAGAGCTTGCTGGAGAAAGAGATTGTATGAAACGAATTGGGTTAATTGTGTCATTCCTAGGACTGCTGCTTCTAAGTTTGGCAACTGCTCAACAAGAAGTAAGTTTGGGAGGCATCGCCAGGACAAAAGATGCCGAGGGTAAAGAAACAACTCCAGAGAACACGAAAGTGGCAATTCATCTTGTAGACGCTGATAATGCTTGGCAGCGTGAAATTGCTAGTGCAGTTCCTACAGCAGGTACGTTTAACATTCAAACTGCGCCAGTGAACGCAGAAGAACTCGTTCCCTTTCGTAATGGTGCTGTGCTATTGCCAGGGTTACAAAATGAATATGAAGTTTCGCCTGAAGGTGTAAATTATGCAAAAGGGCAACTTAATATGTACGTGGATGAAGATGGTAACAACGTTTTTGACCGTGCCTCGGATGGTTTTTTTATTGGTGTGGCAAGTCTCGATAAACCCATTGGCTTTTTTGCCCTTGTCTATGTTGACCAAAACGTAACAATTACTGGTAAAGGGCAAAACCTCGAGTTCTCCCCAGGCTGGAATATTTACACCGTGCGTTATCCCGAAGAAGGCGACCCTATTTACGCAGTAGAAACAGCCATCAATGATGTGCTTGTAGATGTGTTTCTACCCTAATATTAAAGACAGGGGGTAGAAGCAAAGCAGCTATCTCCTGTCTTCTTTTTGTTTTGCAAGAAGCCTAAAGCCTTTGCCCTAGTCTTTTGCACTGGCTATTTCACTTCCTAAGAACCTCGAGCTTCATATTTTGGAGTATACTTTTACTACCTTGAGTGATGAATCACGACAAACGTTTAGTGCCAGGGAGATTGTCCTCGAGCTTTTTCCTGCCACCCCGGACGCACTCGTTCCCAAATCGGCAGCCTATCAAATGCAACCGAACGAAAATGGCTCCATTCACATTTTGACTGCGCAAGGGCAAACCCTGCTCACGCTCGAGGCTATGACGACAACGGGCAATGCCGCGACACAACTCTGCTGTGACTTCTGCAAGCGCAATGCACCACGAAGTCACTTTGTGATGTTGCGTGTCGAGGTTCCAAATACAGACGGGCGCAGATTTTTTTACATGTCACGGTGCAAAGACCACGAAGGTTGTGAATCACGGCGGTTTAACGACAAACCCATTCGGGAATTGCTAGCTAGGGTTTTTGACGAGGCGTAGGGTAAAGGGCAGAAAATAAGTTCTCGTACACAATGAGTTTAATGTTGAATCTTTTTCTATTTGTAGCTTTTTTCGCTCTTCCCGCCTTAGCAACAACTTATCCTGGTCTCTATGCAAACCAAGTCGCCCATCGTTTACTTTGTCTTACTTTATTCTGTTTTGGCTTTGACAGTAACATCAGCCCAATCCTTAAAAGAGGGTGACACGGCCTTTTTGCCAACCCTCAAGGACTCTTATGGCTACACAGTAAATCTGCTGGCAATTGTGTCACAACAGCAGTGGCTCGTTTTGTGGTTTTATCCGAAGGCCTTGACAAATGGGTGCAGTTTACAAGCCAAACGCTACAGCGATTTATCGGCCGCGTTTGAAGAGGCAAACATTCGCACCTTTGGTATCAGTAACGATAATGCAACTCAGCAATGTACCTTTATCGAAAACATGAAACTTTCAGGACAAATGCTGCCCGATACAGACGGCATACTAGCCACTTCTTACGGCGTAGTCGGCGTATACTACAACCGCGATACAATTTTAATTAACCCTGAAGGCACCATCGAAAAAATCTGGCGCAATGCCAATCCTGCCGATGACGCAGACAGAGTGCTCGAGTATGTGAAGAGCAGAAGGTAAAATATAGAATACGGAAGAACTTCTACCTTCTGCCTTTTATAATTCCTAACATGCCGACTCTCAAACCCCGCACCCTGAAACCCCACCCTCATGAATCTCCTCGTCATTAGTAACGGCAAAGCTGAAGACGCACTTGCTCTTTACGTGCTGAGAGAACTCGAGCAACATGTAAAGCTCGAGGTTTCTGCCTTGTCACTGGTGGGACGTGGTTTAGCATATGAACAGGCTGGTTACAACGTTCTGGATCCACGCCAAGACATGCCTACCGATGGCTTTATCCTGCAATCGCTCAAAAATTTTTTCACTGATATGCGGGCAGGTTTTTTACCTATGACCCTGAAACAGTTTCGCACGCTGCGTGAAGCAAAACCCCATGTCGTGTTGGTCTGTGGTGACGTGTACGCACTCGGAGTTGCGCTCGCTTTTACACGCAAGGTTAAACCGCTCTTCTTCCAAGTTCAACCTCTTGTCTCGGTGTACTACCAAGACAACGTAACAACCCAAGAACGACTAAGCCGTTTACACCGCATCGCCGTAGACAGCTTCACACCACCCGAACGCTGGATGATGCGGCATGTAAAGCGCGTTTTTGTTCGTGATGAGCGTAGCAGCCAGAATTTGCAAGGGCGTGGCTTAAAAAATGTCGTGAGTTATGGCAACGTCATGATGGATCAAGTGACACAGTGTGACGTTGACCTTCGTGAACTCAGAGAGGAAAAACCTCTTCTCGTACTTTTGCCAGGCTCGAGAGATGACTATTTGTTTAGTTTTCCTATTATGCTCGAGACCGCAGCACACCTTCCGAATTTTCAAACCCTTGCAGCTTTTTCTGGTGGTGTAGAGCGCATCGTGTTACCAACCCACTGGACGTGGCAAGAACCTACAGAAGCTGAGAGTTCCCTTTCAGCTGAGCGCGTTGCCAGTGCTAAGAATGGGGCTCGAGTCCTCGTCTTGCGCCGCGCTTTTGCAGCCTGTTTGCAAGAAGCCCGTGTCGTCCTCGGTACAGCTGGCACCGCCAACGAACAAGCAGCTGGTCTTGGTGTTCCCGTCGTCAGCTTCCCGACCCACGGACCACAATACACACCCTTATTTGCTAAAGCACAAAAAAGACTTTTAGGTGATGCACTCTTTCTAGAGGATGCAAACCCTTTACAGCTCAGTCAAACTATCCAACGCTTAGCTACCGATGAAATGTTGCGAACTCTAGCAGCACGTGCAGGTGAAGAACGCATCGGTAAGCCTGGCGCGGCTCGCACCATTGCACGTGACATCGCTCAGCATCTTCTGCACTGAATGCACTTTCTACCGTGATGCGTTTGTGATAGCTTTTGTTTTAGATTAGGATTATGTCTAAATCGACAAGTCTCTTCCTTCTTTTTTCGGTTGTATTCTCACTCGGTTTATCAGCCGCGTTTACGCAAAACACTTCAACCCCAAATAAATCTCGAGACGTTAAAACAGTTAAAGAAAAAGTAATGGGTAAAGAAGAATTTGAAATTCTGCTTGTAGGCAACACTATGATAGGCGTGTGGGTCCGTTCTCCCTACGAGCAATATTTTTCAGATGCTGGCACAACCCTTTATGTTTCGGACGGGAGTCGCAGCACTGGAACGTGGCGGATTCGTGATGACGGCACGTATTGCTCCGGTTTGGCCACCTTCAACAAGTGAGAGTTGTTACATCGTCAAACGTTTCGGTGAGGAACTGATTTGGTATGAAGGCGATAATCGTTATCCTGCTACGATTATCAAGGGCAATCAGTTGACAAAGTAAACCGGACAGCTTGCAAAATTTTGACTTCACGGCGCTCTCACATCACATGAATAAGCTGTATCAGCACCCTTGCAACGTTGTACAGTATCGAAAGATGATGCCTTGGATGAGTCGCCCAACATTGTTTCTTACAAAATTGTTGGTCCACCAATCACACTTAGTGCGCCTCAAAGTACAATTGTTGCCGAAGGTTTTATCGATGAAGCAAATTTCTTTGCAAATTATGAAGTAGAAGCACCCATAGATTCTTAACGTGTTTACCAAGGTCTCTGTGGCTGGTCGGGAAGGGCTAGATCTTACAGGTTATAATGGTTCTATTCTAAGAACGACAATAATTCCTACAATTTCTGCGCCACTGGGTATGGCGAACGCAGAACCAGTGAAACTCAGTAAGTTGAGCCCAACGGAACTTCGCTGGACACCCACAGGTTCGGATGTTGGCTTTTTTCAGGTGAGTAATAATGATGGAAGCATTTACATTACTTGTCTTTTTGCAGATACAGGGCGATTTACGGTTCCAAAAGACATAGAAGCAAAATATCCAAATTCTGGCTCAGTTGCGTTGGGTGTTCTCAATGATGACTATTCTAATCTCGAAAATCGCAGAGTCGCCCATTTTGGTTTTGATTCCCAAGTTAATGAGTTTTTTGCCAAGTAGAAGCAAAAAATCTGACTTCATTCGTTCCCAAGGTTTACTTGGGAATATTTTTTTGATATGGCACTATCTCTTCAATTTAACATCGAAATATCGCGCTTGTACCGCGTCGGCTCGAGCTTACTCTGTTTTTGTTGCCTGTAAACTTCTCGGCTCGAGTACAAACTAAGTCGCTCGAGAATTCGATTAAGTTCTGTAATAAAGGTCTCGCGCTCGCGCTGATTGTAAGCGAGTAGATAGATAGCCAGTAGCACTGCTCCTGTGCGTTTATGACTATACACGAGCATCGTCTTCCGACTTAAAATAAAAGCAATCGTGCAGACGGTAGCTAGCACCGTCCAAATGACAATGGCCTCGAGGTAGCTATCAAAACCTCGCACGAACCCTAAGATGACACAAATCAAAGCTAAGAGCCACCAAACCAAACTCCCCCACATGAGGTATTTAGAAGCGTGCATAACCGTTCTAGGGTGCGGGTCAAGCTCGAACAAATCGAGACGAGCTTCATTGTGTTGACTTGGCATTTTGGCACGGAAAAGTAAGTAGTCGTCCGCCAGTAACTCAAAAGACTGGTGCACCAAAAACCGTCGTTGTTTCAGGGTTTTGGCTGTCATAGAGGGATGTTAGCATTTTTTTCCTCTTATCAAATTAGGTTTCATGTCACCAAGTGGGTAGTGCCTCACCTTTAGGTCTGCGCCAAGGGTTCTCTATTAGGATGCCCTCACCACTGAACACGCTGACGGGCTGCCCCTCTATCTGCAAACTCACAACTTTAACCCCCTTAGGTTGGCCCAGTGTGTAAAAAAGCTGGAGGAGCCGTCCCTTCATACTGGCATTACCCCCACCACTTTCGAAGGCTTTCGAAAGATTAACAGTGACTTGCCCGTCCTCGAGTGAGATATCTACAAGCTGCGTTTCTTTCGGGATGACACTCGAGAAGCCACGCCTCTCTTCTGCCCTGCTGGGGCCCGCAAGCAAGGTTTGCATTGCTACCCGCAAATGGTCTTCTGTTGTCTCTGCCTTCACTTGTCTATACACAGGCGCGAGCGTAAACGAGGTCTCTTCCAACGTAACAAAATACACTATGAGGTTGGGCATTCGGCGCAGCATGCGCGAGCTAAAGAACACTGCAACCGCTAGTAAGATGAGCAGTGCAATTGTCAGAAGTCTCGAGGTCGTCAGTCGCATAAGAACAGGAGATAGGCGTTAGGAGTTCGCTAAAATCCGAAAGCTAATTATCTTAGTCTCCTGCTAGTCTTTTTGCTTCGTCGGCAAAGAACTCGTAATCGCTGTTACCCGGTGCAAGTTTGGCGGCTCTAGCATAGGCGGTTGCAGCTTCTGAATAGTTAGCAATTGTAAAATATACGCGTCCTAACCAGCCCCAACCATCCGCAAAATCATCATCGGCTTGCACAGCCTTCTTAAAAGACGCTTCGGCATTCTCAAAATCGTTTTGTTGATAGTAGGTAATGCCTGCCATAAACGCCGCACCCGAGGGTGTACTATCTGAGATTTGTTTTTTAGCCAACAGTAAGAAATAGCTCGCCCGCGTATCGCTAGGGTCGAGATCTAAGACACGCTCCCAAAAAGGAATGGCTTTATCAAAATTCCCGAGTTCTTGATAGCTACGCGCCGCCCAGACAAAAGCCTCCTTGTATTGCTTGTTTTCTTTTGTGGCCCGCTCGAAGCTTTTGGCAGCCTCGTTTAAGTTTTGCTGACTGTAAAACATTTGCCCCTCATAAAAAGCATTTGCAGCTTCGGCACCATAATCAACTTGCGTTTGAGCTACTTCTAAAAAATACTCCGCCCGCTCGTCACTGGGGTCGAGTTCGCGCACCCGCGACCAATAAAGCACCGCCAAATCACTTTCACCAAGTTCTAAACTCGTGCGTCCAGCCCATACATAGGCTTGAGTGAAGGTGTCATTGGCCGAGGTCGCCCACTCGAAGGCTTGCAGGGCTTCCTCGAGCTTGCCCTCTTCGTAGGCACGAATACCTGTTTGAAACATCGTGCTGGCTTCAGAACCCACTGCGACTTGTTCTTCGATGATGCTCGAGAAATAACCAATATTTTCGTTGTCGGGGTCGAGTTCACTAGCTCGTTCCCAATAAGGGCGAGCCTCGTCGGGCTGGCCAAGCTCTAAGTAAATCCTGCCTAGCCACGTTAGGGTTTCTACATCATCGGAAACAATGTCATTCACAGCTTTGTAATAACTCAGTGCGCCCTCGAGGTTTTCGGCTTCATAGGCAGCAAACCCTAGCTCGGTGCCGGTCTCGAGAAATTGTGTCTTTGCCAAATCACCAACTTGGCCTACAGCGTCATTTAAGGTTTTGCCGAGACTCAAGTATTTCTGCCACTGCGTCCAGGCGCGGATGTACCACTTGGTGTAACTGTAGGTCTGCGCTAAAAACAGCGCGATGTCCGGGTTTTCTGGATCTAGGTTTTGTGCTCCTGTACCAAGCCGCATAGCCTCGCGCCACAAGGGTTTATCTACATCGTAAGTTTGATAGGTGGTAATAGCTTCTTGCGAAGCTTGTTTCGCCTGTTCTAATAAACTAGCGGAATCGGTAATATTAACTTGGGTAAAACCCAGCCCAAGCCATAGATATACGACACAACAAACAATCCAGCGCATACTGTTTAATGTATCACCCCTCTATGACGAGAAAAGTAGAAAACTAAAAAAAGCACCCATCAACAAATTAAGTTACTCACTTCACTTTCGCAGACTTTGCTCTACACTAGAAACTGTGCCGCAGCTTCGCAAAGACCCCTTTAGTCCTGCTTGGGTCATCATTTCCCCCGAGCGTGGTTTAGCCCCTTCTGACTTTGGTAGTGCTAAATCTCAACTTAGCCACTCCCCCCTCTCACCAGGAAACGAAGCTTTTGTTGGTCGTGAAATTCGCAGTGTCTGCCCACCCGGTAGCAAACAGTGGCGGATGCGTGTCATTGAAAACCCTACGGCACTCGTCAGCCCAAAGCTGTTTCAGATTTCGGGCAGTGATTTATTTACCTCCGCTCTTAATAGCGGCTATCAGGAAATCATCATCGAACACCCTGACTCGAGTATGCTGCTCGACTACATGCCTTTAGACCATTTGACCGATGTTCTCAAACTTTACAGGGACAGAATCGAAACGCTAGCGCATAAACCTGACGTGCAGCATATTCAGCTCACCCGCAATGTGGGCAAGATGGCAGGAGCCAGCTACGAACATCCCCACGCACAGATATTAGCTATTCCCGTGAACAATCGTTGGATTGATGAAGAAATCGTCGCCGCGAGTGACTATTACAAACTGCATGGTCACTGTCTTTTTTGCGATGTTATGGATGCAGAATTACGCAGCAAAGAACGACTTATTAGCTATAATCAGCACTTTGTAGCTATCGCACCTTATGCTTCAAAAAATCCTCTAGAAACCTGGATTTTACCGCGCCAGCATGGCAGCAGTTTTGCCGAAGTTGCGAGCAATGTTTTACCCTCCTTGGCTGAGCTTTTGCAAAGCATTGTGAAGGCTATGAACACTGCCCTAAATTACCCTCCCTACAACCTCTTACTTCACACGCTGCCGAGAGAAGGCGACACCCAATATCATTGGCATATTGAATTGCTACCTAGGCTCACGCGGCAAGCAGGCTTCGATTGGAGCAGTGGTTTTTATGTTAATCCCACACCACCTGAAGATGCCGCTCGTTTTCTTAAAGGAGCTTTAGCCTTACAAGAAGTTTAAAAACTTGATGTTTGAAGTTTCCCTATTTTAATGAGCTGTCAGCTAGCAGTAAAACGTAAGAAGCTGATAGTTGCTAGCTAAAGGCTAAGGGCTCAAAATGGCTACAGCATCCATAACTCCGAACTCAGGTTTAGAAATAAAAAACATTCAGTAACAACACTAGTAAAAAGCAAAACAAAAGCGTAAACTTACCCAATAATTAAAAGAAAACACAAATTGAGAAATACACAACATTCAACTCTCAGAACTATAGGGTTTAATAGTGTAGAAGCTGTAGGGAAAGAACTAGAAATACAAAAAATAGTAATGCAAAAAAGTAGAAATACGAAGAGCTAGGAATAGCAATCAAACGTTTGACACCCTAAAGACGTTGGTCAGAAAACGTCTTTTGCGTTCAAGAGGAGTATGGCGTTGATACGGACACCTTTCGCCCAAGGTGTAAACGCTACACCGGGCATACCTAAAGTTGAGCGGTTGAACCATGCAGGAAACGGTTCAATGCGTTCTTATGAAGCGGTTCCAGATTGGAGTCGCCACTTACGTCGTTCTGGAAAAACTCCAATATCTTCTACAGTAACTACCTCGAGCCACCTAGGTACAGACACCTCAGTCTTGTTAGAGAAACCCGTGAATCCTCGAGTGAGAATCAAACGCACAGAGGTTGTAGAAGAACTGTATGTGAACACGAAGGCAACAACCAGCCCAGGCCAACCTCGGATGCGTGGAGTCAATGTTCTCCTTAGAATTTTGGCAATGCTGGGCTGTTTACACGTCATGGCGATGCTCGGCATCGAACTCAACCGCATGGTCGAGACCCAACAAGAAATCACACGGTTAAGCCTCGAGACTCAAGTGCTAGGGCAAGAAGTCGCAGGTTTAAGCTCGGAAATTGCCAACGCCAACAACCCCGCCTTCCGCGAACAGCTCGCTAGGGCAGCCGGCTTTGCCTACCCAGAAGAAGCCCGCTGGCTATCTGTACCCTCAACGGACTCAGGTGTGAGTCAACCCTGAAAAATGTTTTCCTAAGTTTGAAGAGTTCCTTTGAAATATTTGAAGGCTCGAGGTAGAACATCGAAAGCCAAAAAAGTTTAAGCTTCTGCCGGTCACTTATTTTAAATCCATGAAACGCGGGTTACAGTAAAGCATGACAAAACTTCCCAGCCAAGAGTACCGCGTCGGCAAAAAGTTTAAGTTTTCCAAAATTAACCCTTCAGACACTGGACCGTTTAAGGATGATGACACAGGTAAAGCTGCCGCGAAGAAACTCCTCGAGAAGCAGAAAGAGAAACTCGCAACCCTGCAAGAAGTGCTTTATGCATCGGGGACACACTCACTCCTCGTAATTTTTCAGGCAATGGATGCAGGTGGCAAAGACGGTTGCATTGGTAATGTCTTTTCTGGCATTGACCCTCAAGGCGTAAAGGTCACGAGCTTTAAGGCACCCACACCCCAAGAACTCGAGCACGACTTTCTGTGGCGGATTCACCCTCACACCCCTGGCAAAGGCATGATTGCTGTGTTCAACCGCTCCCATTATGAAGACGTACTGGTCGTGCGTGTAAAAGACCTCGTTCCAAAGCCCGTGTGGTCAGAACGCTATGAACTTATCAACGCTTTCGAGAAGGGTTTGCAGGCTGCAAACACCCGCGTTATCAAAATCTATCTCCATATTGATAAAGACGAACAAAAACAACGCCTGCAAGAACGCCTCGACACGCCCGAAAAACGCTGGAAATTTAATCCTGGCGACCTACCCGAACGCGCCAATTGGCCCACGTACATGAAAGCCTTTGAAGCTGTGTTCGAGAAATGCTCGAGCAAAGAGGCCCCCTGGTATGTCGTCCCAGCCAACAACAAGTGGTACCGCGATGTCATCGTGGCGGATATTCTTTTAAACGCCCTCGAGGCTATGAAATTGAAATATCCCAAACCCCACCATGACCCTGCGAGCATCAAGATTAAGTAACAAAGGGGAAAGTCGAGAGCTGTTTTTTAGCCATCAGCTCTCAACTGTCAGCCAAAACTTTTTACTGAGAGCTGTTCGCTTTTTGCTTTACTCAAAGAAGTCTGGCGCGTGGATTTCCTCGAGGAGCCGCGCCCGCTGCCGTGCTTTTTGGGTTGCTTTATAGGAACGGCTAATCTCGTGTTGCTCGAGTCCTTTATTAAGGAGATAAGCTCCCAAGGCAATAAACGGACTAATGCCAATGAACACCATATTATTTAGGCTTACACCTACAAACAGACATGCTAAGGCAGAGACAAAAGCAACTGCCACATTTAAGGTTTTCATACCACCACCCTTTTTCTCTCCCCGAAAAAGTGTTGGAGGGTAGTTTAGC
>JBOFGY010000139.1:0-7762 GCA_051649365.1 Trueperaceae bacterium | reverse complement strand
TTCTCTAGGGTTGCTGTGGTGGTTATAATCATGTCCATAGCCAGCATTGTGTCAGTCTAAACGTCTGCTGACCAGCGACTTTAGTAGGAGACGACAACACTTATGTCTAAAGAAAATGATGTGTTTAAGCAAAATGATGTGTCTAAAAAAGCGAAAGTTTTAAAAAAATCTTATGACCTCATCACGATGGGGCGTTCGTGTATTGATTTATATGCTAACGATATTGGTGTGCCGTTTGAAGACATTACGAATTTTGCTGCTTATGTTGGTGGCAGCCCAACTAATATTGCCGTAGGTGCGCGGCGGTTAAGTCTCGAGGTCGCGCTGCTGAGTGCGATAGGGCAAGATAAAGTCGGTGATTTTATTGTGAACTTTTTGAAACGCGAAGGTGTAGAGACACGCTATATCCCGACCAAACAGGGGGCACGTAGTAGTGCAGTGTTGTTAGGAATTGAAAAAGATACATTCCCTTTGGTATTTTACCGCGATAACGCTGCGGATATTCAGCTTTCGATAGAGGATGTCATGGCTACACCGTTAGATAAAACGAAGGCTCTCGAGTTCGCGGGTACCAATCTGGCGAAAGAGCCGAGTCGCAGTGCCACCTTTGTCGCGGCAGAGCGTGCTCAAACCTTTGGTGCAACGGTCTACATGGATATTGATTTTCGCGTTGACCAGTGGCACGATCCAAGAGCTTTTGGTACGAACGTGCGTGCCATATTGCCACGTGTGGATGTTGCTATTGGCACTGAGGAAGAAATCAATGCAGCCATGTTGCGAGACCCAAGCGATATTGAAATTAAAGATCAACAAATTAGTGCGCCGATCATTAAGGGCAACATCAAGAAAAATATTAAAGCACTGCTTGCTGTGCCAAACGGACCAGAAGCTCTCGTCGTAAAACGTGGTGCGAAAGGTGCCACAATTCATTTGCGTTCAGGTGAGACTATCAACGTGCCAGGTTTTCCGGTAGAGATCTACAACGTGCTTGGTGCTGGAGATGCGTTTGCGAGTGGCTTCATTTATGGACGTACCAAAGGGTGGGATTGGTACAAGGCCGCGCGGATGGGCAATGCGTGTGGAGCGATTGTCGTGACGCGGCACGGCTGTGCAAATTTTATGGGTTATGAAAAAGAAGTCCTCGAGTTCATGAGGTCTCGAGGTGGCTTTTAGACTGCGCTATCTAATTCTTCTGAACTCGTTACCATGTAACCGGCCCATTCTTTCCAGAGTGCCTGAAGTCCCTCGAGCGCAATTTTCTCCGTGTGCAAAACTTGTACGCTATCTTTACCCTTTGAGGTCGCCCAAGCTAAAGTGAACTCGAGTTTGTCGTAGACAAACTGGCTAGCTAAACCAGCCGTACCACCAGGATTTGGTAAAACGTTTGACCAATCATACTCGAACTTAGACCATAATCGCTCACTTAACACGTCATGGGATTGTTGGCAAAGCGTGGCTGCACGTGCTAGGTTTTGCGCTAGACATTCTTCTGCTGCAATACCTGAAACATTTTTGTCTATACGTTTGCGAAAAAGCTTTCCGATGTGTTGCCGTGCTTCTTGTTGATTCATTAACGAAGTATATCAATCTGCTGCTTAGTACAGGATAAAAAACCAAAACTCTTATAACGGCTTAGACACGAGCGCGCGAAAGAATGCTGACAAAATCATTCACACTAACGAAAAAGCTAACGTTTCCTCAAAAATCTATTTTTTGTCGCGTGCTGACGCTAATCTGTTGACCGAGGGATGAAAACACCCCCACTTACAGACTCGAGCTAGCGTCCAGAACAGCCAAGGTAGACCTACAAGCAAGCTGCTGGTGGCTAGGAGAAAGAGTCCTAGGGTCGTAAGTTGGGAACGTATATCGTCTGTCATCGCTTTTAGTTTGCAATCCATTTGTAAAGGGAGTGTGAAGAGATTAGACATCTTGTAAAAGTTTAGTGGTTGTGTGCCTGTGGCTTCACCGAACTTCGTACTAGCTGTCTCAGTTGCTCAATTTAAGCGAGCTTGCCGTTGCCTCTTCAAAGACCACGAGATGATTTTTGATTTCGATGGTCAAGACATGTTTTTGTTTGAACGTTTCAAAACCCTTGAGCCGTTTGGGGCTAGCAGCTTCACTCGAGCGTCCGCCGCTATGTAAACGGTAGCATACATCAAAGCTGTTCATTGTGTGAAGCGGATAACCTGCATCCAAAACGCGCAAGTGCCAATCCCAATCAAAATAACCTTCAACCTCAGGATCGAGCAGGCCGAGGTGTTCGTGAAAATGTTTAGGATAGGCGATGCTCGAGGTTAGGAGAGTGTTATTTTCCCGCAGGCTCTCTGGCGTTGCGGGAAGTTGGTAGGGAAGACGTTCGCGTGAATCGTCAAAGACAAAATAGCCATGACTGTGAACGAGGGCAGGTGTGGTAAGGGTGGCTTTGACGTTGGCGATATGGTCAGTAGCTTCCCACCAGTCGTCATCATCGAGCCAAGCGATAATAGAACCCCTGCTCTCGAGAATCGCGGTGTTGCGAGCTGCAACTTGCCCTTCGCCCCTGTTGGGATAGGCGCGAATACGCGGGTCAGCGAATTGCTGTACCAAGTCCAAGCCTGAGCCGTCGCCATCATCTACTACTACCGCTTCCCAATCTGAGTCTGTTTGTGCTTGCAAGGACGCGAGAGCCCCCCGCAGCATTGCTGGGCGGTTGTAAGTGGGGATGATGATACTGAGTGAGCTAAGTTGCATGGAAAAAGCATACGTTCTCGAGGGAAAGGATATAGGAGTCTATGACAAAATTCATTGATAGCTAAGGCGGAGGGCAGAAGGTAGAAGGTAGAGGCTAAAACTTAAAAGCTTCTGTCTCTGTTTTTGCTCTAGTTCTCTGTTAGTGACGCTTGCAGCGTCAACATTGTAAGACCCTGCTACACTAAAAAGTGCAGAGAAGGAACCTTAGTGTGACTCTGGCATAACCTGGGAGAAGTACAGCCAAGGTTAATCCTAAGATGGATGGTTGAGGGTTGAGAAAAATGCGCCTAGCTAAACACTAGGCGCATTTTTAGTTTTATAAATGGTTGGTCTTCAGATGTTTTCTTAAATATCTGTGGCTTCGTCTAAGAATTGCTGTAACTTTTTGGGGTTGACCGTAATAGGTGCACGGCGACGGCGGACGGCACCGTACTCGAGCAACCTGGCCAAGCAGTGCGATACCGTTTCGCGGGTAGCTCCAATCATCTTGGCTAAATCTTGTTGGGTCAAATTCAAATCAATAATCGTGCCACGCTCGCCCTCGGTGCCAAAGTCATTGGCGAGGCGCAGCAACAAGTTTGCCAAACGCCCAGGCGCATCAAACGCGCCAACTTCAGCAAAGCGTGATTGGGCTTGCCACAAACTCGTAGACATGACCTGTAAAAACTTCATGGCAATCTTTGGGTAGGCTTGCAGTAAACGCTGAAAATCTTGTTCAGGTAAGACAATAAGCGTCGTGTCTACAACTGCTTCAGCTTGGTTAGGGCGGCGTTCACTTTGGAGCAGGAGCAGTTCGCCAAAGGTGTCATACTTACCAAAGAGCCCTAAAATCATCTCTTTGCCATTTGGGAAGTACATCGAAATTTTGACCATGCCATCCCGAATAAAGTAGAGCGCGTCCGCGTGGTCTTCCATGTGGTAAATCACTTCACCCGCTGCGTACTTTTTATACGGTGTGATCTTCGAGAGCTGGTCGAGCTCCTCGGGTGTGAGGTCTTCAAACAACTGCGTATTTTTGAGGTGCCAGACAAGGCTAGGATATTCCTGCATGGCTTAGATATATCACTTCACATTTGCAAAGTACAATAGTTTTTTGTGTCTTAGGCACTTGACAAACACAAAATGGGGTGAATTTCACATCGTAAACGAAACGAAACCAGAATCCTTTGCTATATTCCTTCAATGTTTTCGTTAACATTAAATCCTTGGTGAATGTGGATGTCTTGCAGCTTGGCTCCGCCTATGAGTATTCTTACAGATGTGAAGGTTTTCACTGTTGAAGGTTTTCACTGTGCGGCGCATCCCTTTAAGCTTTAACAAAGTCGCATAACTGTGTAAAGGAGTACCATACAAAGGAGCACCATGAAAAGGAGCACCATGAAAAAACTGTTTGCCCTGTTGATTGTTGGTTTTTTAGCCCTTAGTTTTGCCCAAGACCTGCCCGATTTAGAGGGCAAAGCTTTCAAAGTTGGTTCGGATACCACCTATCCACCTTTTGAATCTGTGGATGAAGCTAGTGGTGAAATTGTCGGTTTTGACGTAGATGTTGCCAATGCCATCTGCGAGAAAATCAACTGCACGGTCGAGTTTAATACCACCGCGTGGGATGGGCTTTTTGCTGCGCTCGAGGCTGGCGAGTTTGACCTAGCGATTTCGGGTATCTCCATTACCGAAGAGCGTGACCAAACCTTTGACTTTACAGACCCCTACTTTGTTGTTCAACAAGCCATTGCAGTTCGCTCAGAAGACGAAGCTCTTACACTTGATGACTTTACAAGTAATACTGACCTGAAAGTAGGTTCGCAAACAGGCACCACGAATGCAGACCTTGCTGCTGAACTCTTCGGGCGTGAGCGCGTGAATCTTTATGATACATTCAATGCCGCCGCCCAAGCACTTACCAATGGCGATGTAGATGGCATGATTATTGACGGCACTGCTGCGGATGCATTCGTGCAAGAGTATGCTGGCGAACTTGTGGTGAATATTGTTGGTCTTACCACAGATGACCCACTCGGTTTTATGTTTCGTGAAGGTGACGAAAACGTAGATGCTTTTAATGCGGGTCTTGCAGCCATTATAGAAGATGGTACAATGGATGAGCTTGTAGCGAAGTGGTTTACACAAGAGTGAAATTTTTTCGTTGAAGTTCAGATATAAATCATCCCGAATTTTTAGAACTAACGGCGCACTCTGCACCGTTAGTTCTACTGTTCGTCATTGCGAGTCTAAGTTTAGGGTAGGTTGAACGTCAATTTGGCCAGACGTTGCGGTATCCACGAAGCCCTTTCCCTTTACTGGAAGTCCGTGTAGGGAGATAGCTTTGTCGCTCGTCACCTTCGAGGAAACAAACCTAAAACAGAGTTTGTGGTCAACTTCGCCTTCAAACGCTCCGAGTTGTAGTTCATACACGCCATGACAAAGGGACATGGATTTTCTCGTTGACCATAATGCAACCGAGAAAATTCGGGATGACTTTGTATTACAAAATCCCTGTGTAGAGCTGCTCGAGCGTCACCTGGGTATCCAGGCAAGGAATATCAAATTCACCGTTTGTGTCTAGCGTCTCGAGTACCCACTCACTACCTTTTCGTTTGCAAACGGTAACAAAACGACCTTGCTGCGAAATCATCACATAACGCTCAACACTAGGCAAACGCATATATTCGTCTAGCTTTTGAGTGAGGTCAGTTCCTTCGGTGCTACCTGAGAGAATTTCGGCGATAAAACAGGGGTTTTCGATGAAATACTCATCGTTGCCAGGATTGCAACTAACCACGAAATCTGGATAACGGTAACGGGTCATGCGAGTGCGAAGTTTGACGGTTTCAAAAACAACCTCGCAACTGGTCTCAGTAACTTTGTCAATGAGCAAACGGTAGAGACGGCCCACGAGATTATTATGTCGCCGCTTTTCCCCTGCCATTGCCAGCATTTCACCGTCTATGTACTCATGTCGAGTATCGGATTCTTTCTCAAACTCGAGGTAGTCCTCGATAGAGAGTTTTTTTTCGAGAATTGCCATACCCCTGTAGTTTACTCCAAAAATGAAGCTATATAAGCTAAAAGTAGAGCGAAGACTTGGGTTGTTCCTAAGTTGACGAATGGGACAAACGCCACACAAAGCGGCACATTGCCAAAAAGATAAGGACTTGGAGAAAATTCCAAGTCCTTGAAGTCAGCGCGAGGGCAACTGACTTAAAAAAATTTAGAGAAGATGCAGAGAATCACACACCCACAATGCTAGGTATGACCCCCCATAAAAATTGAGGTCATATAGAGCATTTATAAAGGGTTCTGGATCAACCTTTATTCCCTTTTGAGACAGAAAGTTCATAAGGAAAATTGTTTCTATTGGAACAGCAATCATAGCCAGTCCTGCTGCCACGAGGACAGCTAGGGTTGGTCCAGGACTGACCAAGAACCCCAAGAGTGCGGGTATGCCAGCAAAACCGGCATAGAGCAAGCACTGCCCTATGATTTCCGCTCTTATAACAGAGCGGGTCATCGGACGACCACTCCTTAGGCGTAGCAGGGTTGAGCTGTAGACTTTCATCAAAAGTGGGAAGCCTATACTCGTGATGAATATTAGCAAGGTTGGAAACCAAGGATAGTTTCCAATTAAATCCTCTGCTAATAAACCAATAAACAGAGGAATTACTCCTAACGCCAGCCCCAACAGAGTTGTGTTGCGCCGAGCAGAAAAAATTCTCCAAGGCGTGCTAGGTAAACCAATAAATTCCTCTGATGTACGAGGGGCAAGTAGTCTCAAGTTTTTGCGAAAGAGGCTCGGGAAAACATATATTCCGAGAGCCAAAACAAGCACCATCGTGGCCCTGTCAGTGCTGTTCTGCCTTATTATCCGCTCTCTCAATCGCATCAATCCCCTTGGATCCCCACTCTCTACAAACTGACGAACGATCAGTACAAAGAGATGCGCCTCCGCTAACATTCTTTCTCTCTCTAAATTTTTATTGTTGTCGTTAAAAACCATCCTTCCATTTCCTAAACTAAACGACTCCTTTACTTTACAGATTTCCTGTAACAATAGTTTGATTATTTTTTCTTGGAAAGTTTGGTAAAAGTCGTATGCCTCGCGTTTAGCAGTTTTTCCAAAAATAGTAGAAACCCCATGTTGGACGCACAAACTAGTGAAAATGCGCCTTTTAGAAATGGTCACTCCTAAATAACTCTATTGAACTCTCAGTTTTCACTATGGTTTGAACTTCCACGATTAGTCATTATAGAATGCCCCAAAGGATACTCTCATCATGGTCAACACCGACAAACAGACTCGCGCTCGAGCAAAAACTTGGCAAAATCCACTAAAACGTCTCTCCCCCAGTCAGCTTATTTTGCTCTCGGTGTTGCCCTTTATTCTTTACATTTTTATTAGCAGTATTGATTATCAGAGCGCCATGCGTTTTATTTTGCCAGGGATTGGCACAACCATTCTGGTAGCAATTCTGGCGTATTTATCTTCAGCAATTTTGGGAATAACCTTAGCGGGTTTGTTATTGTTACAACGTGGTGAAAAAGTTTTGCAACGCTTTCTCATTGCAGGGCTTGTCTTGTCCTTAGTTAGCATTTTCTTTTTTACACGTCCTAAACAAGATTACACGCTTGTCGGGTCGCTCGAGGGCAACGTTGCTATTATTCAAGGCACGCCAGACCGCGTGGCTGACACCATTAAAGCAAGAACGTTTGAAAACAACGCTGGTGAAAACAACACGAGTGCCGAAGAAGTAAAGGCTGTTAAAGTCCGTGGTGTAGATAACGCAGAGACCGCTCTGACAAGATTAGAAGAGGGCAAAGTGACCGGTGCGTTTGTGCCAACAGCCCAAGCCCCCACAGATTTGCCCAAACTCTGGCAAACAACCTTTTTGCCAGATGGTGCGAGAAATCCTGCTTTGCTGTTGTTGACCTTTGGAATTTTTCTATTGCTCTTAACCTTGGGTGGTTGGCATAGCGGTCATCATCCGCTGGCTGTGTTTGCAGAACTCTATGTAGACCTCATGCGCGGTATTCCGAT
>JBOFGY010000138.1:0-16516 GCA_051649365.1 Trueperaceae bacterium | reverse complement strand
GTCCTGCGGCATCTTGCGCTCAGTTTATTGCGTCAAGACAAGCAGACAAAACTGGGCATCAAGGCTAAACGCCTCAAAGCTGGTTGGGATACTGCTTATCTTGAAAAAATTCTGGGTATGGCCTAATGCGTTTGCCCTGTCTTTAACCTTAATACAGTTGTCTTGACTGAAAAAATCATGATACTATCAGTAAAGTGTGTACAAAACTAAGAATACACATCTTAGTCAATGGTATAGATAGCACTATAACTATTGGTCAAGCAACTAGGGGCATTCCCGATAGTGTCATAAAAGGACTTAACTATGGACTGGATAAGACGCAATTGGCCTGATTTACTCATAGGACTCGCACTGCTTCTTGTTATCGGAGGAATTATTGTCACCTTACTAAATGGGGGAAATCTTTTACCCTTTGGACGAGGCAATACTACGTCTGGATCTGTGGTTGAAGGGGAAGGTCGTGTTGATCCTTTAGGTGGTGGAGCGACGGGTACAGTAACTGAGAATTCTGCGGGTAACACGTCTACAACAACGAATACAACGCAAGATGGAGTACAAGGTCAGAACGGCGACAGTGTTGCAGTTGTGGACTTGAGCGATAATCCAAATGCAGCAACCTCTGACCCAATTGCCATGCCCTCAGAGCAAGGGGGAGACGGCACGATTGTTCCAGTCGTGCCGACAACAGAAAGTCAGACTTCAGCTAATTCAGAAACGACTGCCGAAACAACGGTAGAGAATGCCGTCTCAGAAGCTACGGCAGTTGCTCCAGAAACAACCGATAGTGCGGGTTCAGAAAGTACAAGTGGCGATTCGAGCAATGTGATTCCTGCTAGTAGTGTTCCTACTGCGCCCTACCGTATTTCAGTGGGTGCGTTTGGAAGTGCTGAAAACGCTGAGCGACGCACCCAATCCTTCCGAGATGCTGGCTATCCTGTTTTTGTAGCCGATCAGGGAGATTTATCTCTCGTTTTGGTTGGCCCTTATGACAGCCAAGGAGAAGCGGAGCAAGTCAAAGGTCGTTTGGAAAGCTCGGGGCTCGAGGCTAATCCCATCATTTATGAATTTAGACCTAATGATGGAAGTACTGTCACGCAAGCAACTAACTCCTCTGAGACCACTACAGAGTCCGTTAATCCAGAGACCACTGATGCTGAGACTACCAATACAGCCTCGAGTACTTCTACCTCAGCACCTTCGACCTCCACAGATTCTGTACCTAATACAGACTCATCTGGGGGATACTTGCAAGTGGGAGCTTATGGCAGTCTCGAGTCTGCTGAACCTCACCGCACTAGGCTCGAGGAGCTCGGCTTTGACGTTTCGTCTGTCGAAGAAGGTAGCTTTGTCAAGCTCTTAGTTGGCCCCTACGATGATGCAGGTTTAGCTACTGCACAAGAGCAGCTTATCAACCAAGGCATTGAAAGTTTTATTCGTTAACCCTATGTCATGGGGATTATGCATCCGTGTCATGGGGATGTACGCACCCGTCTACATCTGCGGTAGACTCTAATTTAGCTTAAGTGCCTGTCCTACAACTTACTCCTTTGCTTTTGTTCAGAACAGATGCTTTTTCAAAACGAAGTCGTTCGAGGTTTTTAGGCTAGATTTGAAGTGTTTGATATTTGAAGTGTTTGATGGAGTGAAGATGTCTACGATTCCCACCGCAACCATTAGCCGTCTCGTGACGTATCTGCGAATTCTTTCTGATTTAGAAGCTCAGGGTATTAAAAACACATCTTCCGAACAACTTGCCGAAGAAGCGCAGGTTTCCGCCTTCCAAGTGCGTAAAGATTTAGCCTATTTTGGACGCTTTGGGACTCGAGGTGCTGGCTATACTGTGCCAACCTTACGACGCGAATTGCGTCGCATTTTGGGGCTTACCAGGGCCTGGAACGTAGTCATCGTGGGCATGGGTCGCCTGGGTCAGGCGATTGCAGACTATCCCAACTTTGACCAATACGACTTTATTCTTAAAGCCTGTTTTGATGTTCGTGCTGAGGTGATTGGGCAGGATTTTGGCAAAATCAAAGTACATGCCATGGACGAGTTAAGCCAAATTGTGAGAGAAAAGGGTGTGGATATTGGCTTTATTACGGTGCCACAAGCCTCCGCTCAAGATGCGGCTGACGCGCTCGTAAAGGCGGGTGTCAAGGGTATTCTTAATTTTGCACCCACCATCGTCAATGTGCCAAAAGATGTTCACGTCGAACCTGTAGACTTCTTGGCTGGGCTCAAACGTTTGTCATTTTATATTATTAATCCCCATCTCAAGGAAGAATTGACGGCTTAACGTGAGCTTTCTTACTTCAAGATGCTGGTGAAGATTTCTGGAGTTGGTGTGATGTTTTTAGCTCTCCATTATGGTAATTTCTTTTACACTAGAGGCATAGCTCGAGGAGGAGCTGACATGAGATATTTTCGTAACCTGTTTCTTTTGCTAATTACCGGACTTTTGTTAACAAGCTGCAACTTCAATCAACTCTTACCCCGCGCTGAATTGGTTGTTTCGCTTATTGATAGCTCCAGTACGGCTCCAAATTTTAATGAAACTCAGATAGAAGTTGGGACGGCCACCGGTGCCGACGGCACATCGCCAAGCTTTACTATACAGTCTGTTAGATTTATGGCGAGTGCCAAGGCTGGCTCCATGGGTGCAACGATTACAGATTACGAAATTCTGTATTACTATGCAGATGGCAGCCCCGCTCCTACAGCTTCTGGTCAAAGTTTCCGTGGCAGTTTATCGCTTCGTGTGCCTGCGGGTATTAAATGTCCTGAGGTAGCTCCTGACGACGAAACAGGTAGCTCGAGTGGTCAGTGCAGCGTAAATACTGAAGGCGTTGACTTTGCTGCGGGTGAGCGTGTTGTTAGTGGTTCCTTTTTACCTATTGATATAGATGTTATTAATACACTCTACACAGGTCAAGCTGCTCGTAACGAAGCCTTTGCGAATATCACGTTGAGTGGTCAAGACGATAATGGTAATCCTTTTGCAACAGAATTAGGCCCAGTATCCATTATCTTTGTAGCTGATGCCGAATAAATGACTTGTAAGCTAAAGCGTGAGCCCTCGAGAGAGGGCTTTTTCTTTTTGGTGAGCTGATTTTTATAGCTCATTACTTTTGAGAGCAAAAGGTAGGAAGGCTAAATCCCAAAGGTTAGGGGAAGGAGTTTTTACCTTGCTTCCGTTTTTCGCCCTAGCTGCTTTGCTGCATTCGGAGCATTACATAGATACCGAATGCGTCGTTACGAACTAAGCAATGAACGCCACATACTATAGATTCTATCTTTCGTAAGGGCGTTTTGTTATTCGTAGGGACGCATGGACGCGTGTCCCTACAGGTCAATGGAGGAGCAACAACGTTCTGGGGATTTCAAAATTTTTAAAGAAATAATTGGACTTATATGAGTTTTTTACTTTCAACTTTGGCATTTTATAGGACTCTGAGTTTCGGTGATATTAGGATAGTTGTTCATGCTACAACACGTCAAAGAAAGCTCCTCGAGCCTAGGCTCGAGGAGCTTTCTTTACAAAAAGTAAAACGCCTTATTGGGTATTTAGAGGCAGACCGTTACTCTTGGCACCATTGACGACAACGAAGACAAAACCAAAGCCAGCATCTTTAGGAATAACGGCTTCAATGCGTGTGGTAGACCAGCTCTTGGCACGTACTGCAACGCCACCGTCGCCGTTTACGTCTGCGCCAATAAGCACGTAGCTGGCTTCAGCGGCACCGTTGGCACCGTCGCCCCAGTAGCGCCCCTGTAATTTGATGGTGTTCTCCGTCACTTTGGCAGAGAAAAGTTGTGGAACAACCGTATTCTCAATGGTGAGCTTAGGCGCGCAAGCACCTAAAAGCATGACCAAAAAAGCGACGAAGGAAAATAATTTGAAATTTATAGTCACAAGACCTCCTGGGCTCTATAGTAAACCGTTTGGGCTACTCCGTCAGTGAGAAGGTTCATACGAAATGTATGTGAAGTGAGGTTTTCAACAGGGTTCGGGGGGGCAGGGTCTAGGGGTTTAGGTTTAGGGTTTTACTCCAAACCCTGCACCCTCCTCCGTAGTCTCAAAAGGTTGCAATCTACCTGTTCATGATATAACCGCACTCATGCTCGAGCTTTTAGTTATTAGCCCTCACCCCGACGACGCAGAACTAGGTATGGGCGGAACCCTTGCGCGCGCCAAAGCCGAAGGGTACAGCACAGGTGTTCTTGACCTTACCCGTGGTGAAGCCGCTACCAAAGGTAGCCCAGAAATTCGTGCTCAAGAAGCCGAGGAAGCCTCGAAAATCCTCGGATTAGATGTGCGGCGCAACTTGGGTTGGCCCGATTCGCGGATTATGGATAGCGAAGACAGGCGGTTACAGCTTGCGAGAGTCTTGCGTGAACTCAAACCGCGCATCGTCGTGACGTGTCACCCGAATGACCGCCACCCTGACCATGTAGCCACTGCATATATCACGCCGGCAGCAGTACATTTGGCAGGACTTAAAAATAGCCCGCTCAGTGGCGAGCCTTTCAAACCTAAATACATGTTTCACTATATGGGCAATGGCCCTTTTGAAGCCACACTTGTTGTGGATACCAGCGATTACATTGAAGTTTGGGAAGCTGCTGTGAAGTGTTACGGAAGCCAATTTACAGGCGAGGAAGCCTCGGAGACAGTCACACCTGACATCTACCGTACGCGGCGAGGAAGAGCTGCCTACTGGGGGACGTTTATTGGTGTTAAATATGGTGAGCCACTCTGGACAGCAAGGCCAGTGGGGTTTAATCCATTTTTGTGAGGAAGGATTTGGGGTTTACCGCTAATGCCTATTTCCTAAATCTTTTTGCTTTTGTCTACTTCGGTTTACGACAAAAATGCCAGCAATCGCAATGAGTCCACCTAGTACGGTTAGCGGCGTGGGTATTTCGTTAAGGAGAAGCCAACTAAAGAACAAGCCGAACACAGGTACGCTGTATAAAAACGAGGATACCGAAGTTACAGGTAGTTTAGAAATCGCATAAGCAAAAAGTGTGTAAGCAATTGCAGATGGAAAAGTACCCATGTACACGCCTGCCCACACCGAGGCGGGTGCAGCGTTGCTAAGTCCTTCTACAAAGCCAGGCCAAAATATAAACATTGGTAGGGTGCCAGCCCAGGTTGCAAAGGCAGTCACTTCGATGGGTTTGTACGTTTTGAAAAGTGGACGCTGCAACGTGGCATAGAATGCAGTGACGAACGCGGAAAGTAAAACAAGGAGTGCGTAGAGATTAAAACCAAGTTCGGGGTTATCGCCTAAAACAATGAGCACGACACCTGCAAACGATAGAAATATTCCTACCCAGCCAAGTGTGGGTAGTTTATCGTCAAGCAAAAAGTAAGCAACAATGGCGGTGAACGCTGGCGCGGTTGCGATGATTAAACTTGCCGTACCCGCACTGACATTGAGTTCGCCGTAGTTGAGGGCTGTGTGGTAAACTGAGTAACCCAAAAAACCGATGAGGAAAAAAAATGGCACATCCCGCCACTTTGGAAAAAGCTTACTTTTTGTAAAAAATAAAAAAGGAATAAAACAAAGTGAGGCGACGAGGTGGCGCAAGAGGGTAAGATGTCCTGCGTCTAAGGACTCGAGCCCCACCTTAATTCCTGCAAAGGCCGAACCCCAAAGAATAGCTTGAGTTAAGAGAACGAAGAAAAGATTGAGAGTCACGGCGAGAAGCCTAACACAGAAGATTCAAGGTTAAAGATTCAAGATTGAAACTTAAAATGAATCTTTAACCTTGAATCTTTAATTGGGAAGTTCCACTCTTCGACCACACGCGCACATTTCGTTTTCTCTTGTCATGGTGGTTTGACCTTGGCGGTACCAGAGGGTATTGCAATCAGGGCAACGAATTTCTTCGTTAGAAATGTTTCTAAGTTGTTTGGGTGTCACCCAGCGTTTCGTGCCACACCAGTGACAGACGGCTTCCGCACCGCCTTCGGTGGCAATCATGTCTTCGCGCTCTTGAGGTGTGAAGTAAGCCATCGCGTCGAGAGCTTTCTGGTCGGAGCATTTACAGGAAAACTCGAGGGGCAAAGGTTCATCGGTTAAAATTTCTAAGCCTAAACCCCAGCAAAGTTCTTCCATCATTTCTAAGAGCGACAAGGTTTTCATTTTGTCGGTGAGTTGTCCGAAGGCTTTGACGTTGGCCTCGAGCAGTGTGAGTGCGCTTTCGTCTGCGTTCGGTAAGGCTTGCAAAATCACACCGCCAGCTCGCATCACTTTTTGCCCTTCCACATAAACACCAAGCAACACAGCTGAACCAATCTGCTCAGACTGTGCTAAAAACATCGTGATGTCTTCAGCAATTTCGCCGTTGACCATCTTCACGCTGCTGCTGTAGGGGTCGCCGTAAGGTGCATGAGAACGAATGACCTCGATATCACCTTTACCGATGCCACCGCCAACATTGAGTTTTCCGTCAGGGCGTGGTTCTAGATTCACATAAGGTTTTTTGACATAACCACGAACCAAACCGTCCAAGCCTGCATCAGCAATCGCCCCACCAAGTGGTCCGTCACCACGAAGTCTCAGAGTGAGGCGGTCGCGATGGTTTTTAAGCAAAACGTGCGAGAGAAGCAAAGCACCTGTGAGCGTGCGCCCGAGGGCAGCCGAAGCGAGTGGTGTTGCTTCATGGCGTTCACTGGCACCGGCAACAAGATGCGTCGTGTCGGCAGCAATCACGCGGATGCCGCCATTGGCAGCAATACCGCGATGCAAAAAGGAAGGTGAAGTCACACCTGTATTTGGTAAGTAAAGTTGGGCCATACGAAAATTTCCCTTCGAGAGGCCGAAAGGCCAGACCCAAGAGTATACGGCGTTAAAGGGGAATTTCCCGTAAGGAAAATAACGAAAAGCCAAGGATATAGGAGGGAGACCTCCCTCTTTTATTCTCCCTTCTATATTCTCCATTTTTTTAATTACTCGAGAACTTCCTTCGTAGGGCAGCTAAGCTAGCCACAGGAACGAGGGTACTTACGTCGGCTTGAAAGCTTGCCAACTCGCGGATGCGCGAACTGGATAAATGTGACCAGTCGGTGTCGGTCATCATGAGGAGGGTTTCAGCGGGGGGATACATGAGGCGATTCATATGAGCCATTTGCAGTTCGTTTTCAAAATCCATCGTCGTGCGTAAACCTTTGAGGATAACCTGTGCGCCCACACGTTCAGCGTAATTGACGAGAAGCCCCTCGAATTTTTCGGCATTGACATTGGGCCATTGTTGTACAGAGCTAGCAATGATGTCCAAACGTTCTTCAATGCTAAAAAGGCCTTTGTCCTTGAGCGAGTTATGCAGCGCAGCCACCGTCACGCGGTCAAAAATTTTACTGGCCCGTTCGATGATGTCGAGGTGGCCATTGTGGATGGGATCGAAGCTGCCGGGGTAGAGGGCGTGGATCATAAGGCGATAAGAAGGAGGAAGGAGGAAGGAGGAAGGAGGAAGGAACACTGTAGGGGCGAACGGCGTTCGCCCTGCTTTGCGAGCAAACGGTATTCAATCTTTTCAGAAAAGATTTTTCTGGTTGAGAATTCCATAACCCGAGCCTAACGCCTGGGAGTGGTCTCGAGCAACTCCCTCAAGGCTTCATGTGACGTTAATTCACCTTTCAAGATTTTGTCAATGAGCGCGTCCTGACTTCTTTGCAAAACTAGCCGCAGTTGTTCGGTGAGCAACAACGTAATTTCAAAACGACCCCGCCCTTTGCGTACCTCGTCTAGTTTTCCCGATAGTTTCAACCCTTCATGATGTTTTGTGATTGCAGTGTAAAGCTCTGTAGTACCCTTAGCTTCCGAAGCAATGGATTCCAGAATATCGGGTAACTCCTGCGTTTTATGTCCGAGCTCTAGCGCAGCTTGCACTTCACGTTTTAAGCGACTTGCACCAGGCAAATCCGCTTTGTTAATCACAAAAATATCGGCAATTTCCATGATGCCTGCTTTGAAGGCTTGCACCCCGTCACCTTGACCGGGTGTAAGCACGAGAACGGTGGTGTCTGCCACTCTGACGATATCAATTTCTGATTGTCCTACACCAACCGTCTCAATAAAAATGTCATCGAAACCGTACGCCTCGAGCAGCACCAAAACTTGCAAGGTCGTTGTTGCCAGGCCGCCCAGATGTCCGCGGGTAGCCATCGAGCGAATAAACACACCGCTGTCGCCATGATGCCCCATCATGCGAATGCGGTCACCGAGAATGGCCCCGCCAGTAAAAGGACTCGTCGGGTCAATGGCCAGCACGGCGACGCGGCGTTGGTGTGAGCGTGCTACCTTTATAAGCTGATCAGTGAGCGTGCTTTTGCCACTACCTGGTGAGCCAGTAATACCAAGAATGCGAGCTCTACTCGTTGTGTTTCGCAAGGTTTGCAGCAAGCTTTGCCCGTCTGCTCCTCCTGCCTCGACAAGGCTGATAGCCCTAGCCAGAGCCCGTTCGTCCTGGTTGTGGAAACGCTCGAGGAAAGTCACGACCTACAGAATACAGAATGTAGAAAGGAGAATGTATGAAGCAAACTTTTTCATATCCCCCTTCTACATCCCCCCTCCCTAAAATTAGATACCATAAAATCCAGGAGGTGACCTAATTTGAAGGAAAGCTAAGGAGCCCCATGCCTCAGAGCATTGCTGTAAAGTTTGACAACGGTCCAAAATTGCACTACGTGGAACTCAATACGGAAACAGTGCCAGCCGTGAACGCGCGGGTCATTCTCGAGACGCGGCGCGGTTTAGAAATGGGTGTAGTACGTACTGAGCCCAAAGCGAATATGAAAACCACAGGTCAGTTTGTCCGTGAAGCGAGTCCAGGAGACCTCGAGACCTACGAAGCCTACAAAACACGCGCTGAAGAACTCAAGTGGCTGCTTAAAGCTCGTTCGCGCGGTCTCACCAAAGACTTAAAAATTATTGCGATGGAATTTAATCTTGACGGAACGCTGCTTGTCGTGAGTTATAGCAGCGAGGCACAAGTTCCGTTGCGTCAAATGGCCGGTGACCTCATGCCACACACCGAGGCGCGGATTGAATTCGTGAATGTCGGCCCGCGTGACCAAGCGCGGATGCTCGGTACGCTTGGTGTTTGCGGAGATGGTTCGTGTAGCTCGAGATTCTTGCAAAGTTTTAGTGCAGTCGGCATTCGCATGGCGCGTGACCAGCAGTTACCCCTCAACCCAGAAAAAATCTCTGGCCCGTGCGGCAGGCTCATGTGCTGTTTACAATACGAACACGAAATGTATGAAGAACTTTTACGGAGTCTTCCACGCAAGGGCATGATGGCTTGCCACAAAGAACACGGTACGTGTGGGCGGGTCATCAAACTAAGCCCACTGAAGCAAACCGTAGACATTCTTACTGAAGATGGCAGCATTCACGAGTTTCCTGCGACTGAATTAGAGGTGCAACGTGGCAATAGGCGACAGAGTGAAGAAGCCTAAAAAAAGAAAGACATGAGTCATCCCGAATTTTTTACTACAGACGGCGCACCGTGCGCCGTCTGTAGTACAGTCATTCGTCATTGCGAGTCTTAGTTTAGGGTGTGTTAATTATCTTCTAAGCCAGGCATTATTGCATCCACGAAGCAATCTCCTTGCACTAACTTCGCTGTCAACTCACTTCAGGAGATTGCTTCGTCGCTCCTTTCCTGCAAAGCGTCACATCCCCGGACTTAACAGTGTTTTCACCACCCAAACGCTTCTCGCAATGACGAACGGATACAAGATTATGCTGAACGTTTTTGCTTATTCAAAAATGTAAACGGCACCCTTATTCGTTTTACCATCAACAATTTCGTTTGGTGAACCAACAACAACTTTGTTACCACTAACGTCTACAGTAAGTTCTCTATAAGAGGTGCTTATATTTGAACTGGGTACTTTGGCTTGCCCCCACTGATTTGCCCCACCTTGATTACGCGTATAAACGTAAATTGTATCGGGTTGACTTTGTTGGTAAAACCTTGACGTGACTGCTATAGTATCTCCTTGAATACTAACCTCATCACCAAAATTAGTAAGATCATTGGCGATAGTAGTAGGTTGCAGTTTTTTAACTTCACCCCAAGCGTTTGTGCCACCCTTGTTACGCTGAAGAACAACAACACGATTCATATGACTGTTACTTATAACGAGTGTATCGCCAGATAGGGCAACGTCGTTAGCACCATCATTTATGCTATCAATTGCGGCATATTTCTCTGTTTCTAACACTTTTCCCCAGTTGTTCGCACCGCCCTGGTTTTTCTCATAAATGTCTATGTAGGGACCATAATCTGAACCCTTTCCAATATACTCAGTATAAGAAGCAATCACGGTATCTCCACTTATAACAACGTTTCCATAAGAAGAGTCGATAACTTTAACTAGCCCCCAGTTGTTGGTAGCATATTTGTTGCGCTGAAAAATCTTGCCCGTATTCGTTACTAAGGTGTTACCGCTCAAATCAAACAAGTTTGTGCCATTATAGGGGACATAACTTGAATAAGCATCTTTAAGGGTTTTGACGAGTCCCCAGGCATTGGTGCCACCCTGATTGCGGTCATAAACGTTGAGGTAGGTTTTACCCGTGGAATCGCGGTAACCTAAGACGATAGTATTGCCATCTATGACGACACCATCTCTTCTATCGTCATATAAAGATGTTCTAGCGATAGATAATGTTTTGCTATATTTCCAAGGCCACGTTCCTGTCGTGGTGCGTTCAAAGATAAAAGCAGCGTCGTTTCTGTCGGGGCATTCACAAGCTATCACCATAAGATTGCCATCTACGGCAACGCGGTTACCAAAGTTTGCATCAGCAACGCCGCCACCTGTAAGGCGTTGTGTTTCCTGAACCTTAGCTAAAGCGGTGAGTTCTATACTTTGTTCATTAATTACTGTAGGGCTAGGTTGTTGTGAACAAGCTGCTAGAAGAATGACCAGTAATAAACCTAAACCAATATGTTTCATAATACTCCTCCTGCAAGATAATCGAATTGAGCACAGAAGAGAACCTCTTTGCTCGAGTAAAACCCTAGCAAGCTGCTCTGACTAAACTCTGACCGTGGCATTTCACTGGGCTCGAGTAGGCCATAAAGTATTTCCATAATGAGGTTGTCAGATAATTCTTGAAAAAGCCCTTAAATATATTTACAAGTGTAGGCTTATCTAACAAAGTGAGTATGTAGATACTAAACAAAGCAGCGTCTCACTTATTTTTAGAGAAAAACAGACTATTAAACCCATAAGCAGTGTGAAACAAGAAATGTTTTTGATCTTCTTGCCTTTCACCTCTCACTCTCCTGCCTTACTTTACTTAACCTCAACGTTAACGTGAGAACCTGCATCGCCAAGGCTGGGGCCGCATAGGCAGCGAGGGCTTCTTCAAATTTCATGATTGCGTCGCTGGCCTTTGCATACACGAGGGGCGAGCGGTCACGCAGTCTTGCGGTCAACAGTTCAGCAACATCAAAGGTGCTTTCATTCGTCCAGGCTTTCTCGAGGGCATCGGCGGCTTCAAAGGCCTGTTCTAACCCTTTGTCTACAGCCTGAAGATATGTGTCAACACTTTGTATTAACTCGCTAAAGCGTTCAGGATTTTCCTGTGCGGTTAAAACATCACCGAGTCGCCCGAGCACGGCGGTTGGGTGCGCGTTATGTTCAAGACTCACAGTACCAAAACGGACGACGGTTGAACGTGAAGCAATGGTTGGCAAGATGGCCTGGGGTGAAGGTGCAATCAGAATGATACTGGCATGACTCGGGGGTTCCTCGAGGGTTTTCAAAAAAGCATTGGCTGCACTCAGCGTTAGTGTCTCGGCACTATCAATAACACCAACACGATGTTTGAAACTTGGGCGAGGCTCGAGCCAACGTCGGAGTGGAATTCCTTCTGTTTCGCCCTCACGTTGTACGAGTTGTGAAATTTTAATTTCAGGTCGGCGACTTACACGCCCTGTACTTGTAGTGAGTTGCGGAGTAATTTCGATGTAATCGGGATGTGCATCTTCTAAAAAAAGCTCACAGCTTTTGCACTGCCAACAGGGTTCATCCTTTGGTGAAGCACAATTGAGCCACGCCCCATACCACCGTGCAATTTGTTTGCGCCCGACACCCGTTGGGCCACAAAACAGCAAGGTCTGTGCGCGGAGTTGGCGCAGAGTTTGTTTGGCGTGGTCGTGTCCTTGGATGTTCATAGCAGCAGCTTAGCGAGTCAGCACTTCAGCAAGTCAGCACTTCAGCAAGTCAGCACTTCAGGACTCAAAGAAGAAGTTCTTCTTCCTTCTATATTCTTGCTTTTACCTGACAAGCTGAGACGCTGACAAGCTATTTTCCTACACTGAGTCGTGCCGCGAGTGCTTCTGGATAACCCATTTCGCGTACGTTGCGCTGCATTCCTGTTACGTCATAGGGTACCCGAAAAAGTTCGATGACGCGGTTGTCTTCGTCAAAAAGAGCGTAACTGGCGAGCGGGATACCGTCACGCGGTTGGCCGACAGAGCCTGGATTAAAAATAACGCGGGCTTTGGGCGGAAGGCGGTAGGTGCTTTGTTCGCCTCGAAACGACACCGTGCGCCAATTATCGCCTTCGGGAATGTGCGCGTAGACTTTAGGAACGTGGGTATGACCGACAAAACAAAGGTCTGTTTTCATAAGGGGCAAGTTGGCTTGGGCATTTTGCAAGGTTGTAATGTACTCCCATTGTGAGCGCAAGGCTCCGTGCGTCACTTCCCAGCCATCACGTACGACGTGATTTTGAAAGGTTTTAATAAACTCGAGATTGTCGCTCGAGAGTTGCGCCACTTGGCGTTTAATGACTTCGGCAACGACGGAGTCTTCCTTGAAAATAATGTCTTCGCTAACTTTTTCTTTTAGCAGTAAGGCTTCGTGATTGCCAAGAATTGAGAAAGCAGGCTCGAGTTCGCGGAGTTTATCAACGACCTCGTTGGGATGCGTATAGTAGCCCACAGCATCACCTAAAAAAATGACTTTTTCCCAACGCTTGAGCTTGGCATGGTGTAAGACAGCCTCGAGAGCTAAATGATTCGAGTGAATATCACTAAGTACAAGATAACGCACGCCCTCTAACTTACCATGTGGCATCAGAAACGGTGAGAAGAACTTCGCAAACACGTCGAGAGCACAGGATATTTGGCGACATTCTAGCTGGGGTAGATAGACTCTTGTGCGGTTCACTTTAGAAGAAGGGGAAGTTTTTACTCCCACAAAACCTCGCCTCGAGCTCTGCCGCTGCCTTATACTAACGACGTGCTTAAGTTTAGTGCTTGCTTGTGTATGGTCTTTTTCCCCTTTTTGTGCTGGGCGCAAACCATTAGTCCGAGTATGGCCATTGTCATACCGACCTTTGGAGTGCGCGGTCAGGTAGACAAAGAGGTTGTCGAAACCTTCATGCAGACCCTACGAGAGGTTGTCACCGAACAAACGGGTTTAGAAGTCAAAATGGGTGAGCTCGTCTCTCAGGGATTGACTGGCAGTCTCGAGCCCGAGCTAGCTTTTTTTAGTGCTGAACTAGAAGGGACACGTTTTGCGGTATCTGGGGAAATTCGAGCGGTTGACGAAACTTACGCAGTCGCAATGCTCGTTGCTGATCGCATCTCAGAACGCAGTTCGGATGTGTTGGATGCCGCGTTTACCGCGACAAACGCAGGAGACATAGCCCAAAGTTTAGCTGCCGAAGTCACTGATTTTGTTGCGCCCATTGAAGGATTGCAAGGAGGCTCGGCAAGTTTGTTTATATCGGGTCAACCCAGCGGAGCTGAAGTGTTTATTAATGACAACAAGGTAGGGGAGACGGGCAACCTCGATGTGCTGAGTTTGCAGCCAGGGAGTTATCAGATCGAGGTGCGTGCGGAGGGATTTAGCACAGAAACAAAATATGTTGCGCTTAATGAAGGGATGACGGAACTCGTCCACATGAGCTTGACTCCAGTGTCGGGAGGTAGTTTGCAAATTATTACGTTGCCAAGTAGTGAAGTCGTGATGGATGACGTGGTGTTAGGATGGTCACCGATTACAGTTCAAGCTTTGTCAGGTACGCGCCGTGTGCAGTTGCAGCGTCCGGGCTTTGAAACGGTTGTACGTGACGTGCAAGTGCGCGATTCTCGAGTCACCCGCATGGAGGAAGCCTTAAAGCCCCAAGCTACGCACATGATTTTTTGGGATGACTTAGAAGCAGGACGCTTGGAAATTGACAACGTATTACAAACACAGCTCTATGCAGAATTACCTTCGGGTAAACACCTGGTCGAGCTAAGTCGTAATGGCAAGCAACGTAGCTTTGATATTGTCATACCTGAAACAGGGATTCACAAACTCAATCTCGAGACGGGAGAGCTTGAAGTCTTTCATCCATAAAGGTTGCTGAAGGCTGAGAGTTAAAACCTTAAAATCTCTTTCAGATCTCAGCTTTCAGCAACTCAAAAGGGTAAGGCATAACTAACTTTTAACGTTACGGGTGCCACATTCGGGTCATCTAGGCCTACATGGAGGTCGCCGCGTATCTTACCCTGCCACAGTTCTTGTTCGTAAAAACTGCTAAGGCGATAGGGCATCGTGTCCGTGCGGTAGGGCTCGAGCCCGAGCTCGGCCCCATACTGCGCATTTAGCTCTGGAATAGTTTGACGAAAACTACCCCGCACGCCAGGGGCGACACCCTCCGTGCCTGCGCCAACCCAAACCGAAGCGACCATGGGGGGCAAAGTGCGTTCGTTTACATCAATCTCGAAGCCAATAGCTGCAAAACTCGTCTCATTGTTTGGAGCGGAATAACCAAGCACGACGATGCTAGCATCATTAGGATTAAAGAGTTTTGCAAATTTTAGGTCGGCGTTAAGTCTGAAAGCTAAACCTTGGTCTGCCACGGTATACAGCGATGGGGCCGCACTGACAATGAGGGTACGGCTGAGACGGTAGCTAACGCCGAGATCGAAGACCATGCCCGTACCTTCTAAGCGAGGACGTATATCACGAAAAGCTTCATCTAGATTAAAGGTACCAGGCAAGGTATTAAAGATTTGCCAACCTGCACTGGCAGAAATGGGTCCAAAAACACCACGCGCTTCAAGCAAGAACTGGGTTTGTCCTTCACTAGAAAAATCATAGTGTGCCTGAACCATCGCGTTGCCCAAGGGGCCGGATGACCTATCTTGACGCATCTTAACCCCAAACTCGAGCGGGCCACTTATAAGCCCAGCGAGTCTTAGCTCGAGGTCAAATTTTGGAAAGTCAAAGTCGCTGAGGGTGAGTTCAGGCTCGAGTCTTGCCTCTGTATTAAAAGCAACACCAAAGCCTAACGTTTGAGCTGAGCTAAAACTGGGGGAATAACCCGCAAAAAGACTAACAAAAACCAGAAGACGCAAAAAAGACGATGTAAAGATAGATTTCATAGTTCCTAGTATTATCAACGTGAATGTGACGAAGATGATGCTCTAGAAGCTAGTGGCGTTGTTGCATAAATAGCAAGAGGTTGAGCGAGGGTAAGCCTTAGCTAATGACTTTGGTAGACACAGGCATAGCGAGAGCAGCCATGCGGTTGAGGATTTTAGCCCCGAGTTTCATCTCGACACATTGCGCCTCAAACAGACGCGCGTTAAGCGTGTCACCAAGAATAGTCTTATCGCGAAAGACACCTGTTTCAGCTTTGGAACGTTGAGGATAGCCTGAACGTTGTTTCCATTGTTTACGCCCCTGTTTACGAATACAACGAAGATTTTCATCTCGGTCTAGGGGTGGGGCATTGCTGTTGCCATGCTGAATGATTTTGGCATCTTTGCGTGGGGGAATGGTAGCTGTTGCTTTGCGCTTGGCCATGGCTTGATAACTGTTGCTTCGGTCATAGCTACCATCACCACACACTTGTTTGATCGTGATGCTCTCATCAATACCCTCAAGCACGACAGGCAACATTTCATCATCGGTAACATCGTTGGTACTCACTTCAAGGTTGAGAATCTCGTTGCTTTCTGGCTCAATAGCAAGGTGAAACTTGCGCCAGGTGCGACGTTTACTTGCACCGTGCTGCCTGACTTTCCATTCGCCTTCACCCTACACTTTGGCCCCACTGGAATCCACGACAACCGTAATTGCTCCTGAAAAACGTCGGCTGGACACTTGCACCTTTAAGCCTTTTCTGCGTCTACTCAGGGTTGTATAGGTTGGCACCCTCACGCCACGCCATTCCCCTAGGTTTACGAGTGACTGCACGAACCCCTCGAGTTGGCGTAAGGGTAACTGATACACCATCCCTAATGTCAGAATCAGTTCAATCCAACTGTCCTGGTACACCTCGGGGCGACCTCGTTCCCCTGTTTGCTCTTGCTTCTCCCAGCTTTGCGCTATCTCTTCGTCTATCCAGATGTCTAGCCTGCCTCGTTTTACCAAGCCTGCGTTATACTTAGCCCAGTTACGAACACGGTTCTGTTCCTTCTTCGCTTGTCTCATCAACTGCCAAGAATACCTCAGCCGTGTTCGTGGCTATTTTTGCAACAACGCCCT
>JBOFGY010000137.1:0-9206 GCA_051649365.1 Trueperaceae bacterium | reverse complement strand
ATTCGTAATCGTGCCGCTCCGATTGGTCTTTACCTTCCCACCATTTTTCTTTGTTGCGTCCGTGCATTCGTATGTAGGCAATATCCGAGGTTCGCTCGAGCCCTGGCTTTGGCAAACCCTGCAACGGTGGATAATCCACATTCGTCGCAATGAGATTCATTGCCTTAAACGCTTGCACCACTTCATCGTTGTGCCAAGAGTTGTGACGAAACTCTACTGTTAAGCGTTCACCCTGAAATTTTTCGACAAGATTTTTTAGATAGATGCGGTTCTCGGGGGTGCGGTGAAAGGAATAGGGGAACTGTGCGAGGAAGGGGCCCAGCATTCCAACATCGCGTAAGGGTTGCACAGACTCGAGCAAGCGTTGATACATGTCTTCATCCGCGTCGCGCTTGTGGGTCATCTCCTGCGGAATTTTTACAGAAAAACGCACTTTCGCTTCACTTTTTTTCACCATACCTTCAAAAGCCTTAAAACCTGGAATGGCGTAAAAACTGCTATTAAGTTCTACGGCGTTAAAATGTTGCGCGTAAATTTTGAGATAATCTGTTGACTTTGTACCCGGTGGATAAAGCAAACCAAGCCAATCATCATTGCTGTAGCCACCTGTGCCTAAGTAAAGTTCCATACACGCAAGTTTATCTTTATTATGAGTCACTCAAAGGTTTATCAAAGAAGTCTGGGGGTAAGTCTGCGAATGCTTCTAGTGTTCCCTCGAGTTCATAAATCTCGAGGTCTCGAGTACCGCCTGCTAGGTTGGGGGTTAAAAACTTAACTTCGCCTTCCCACTTTGCAAACCACTTAGCAAAGTATTCAACTTTTTCAGGACTATCTAAAATAACTGTAACGGCAACCATAACAGCTATGTTAATACTCAGATTAAGTTAAGCCAAGCCTCAAACTCAACGCTAAAACTAGAACAGTGACAGAAAGTTATAGGCACAAGCAAAATCAACCCATCACCGCAGGCATCTTATTAGGTGTTGGACTTGGTGGCTTTTTTGATGGCATTGTTCTTCATCAACTTTTGCAGTGGCATCACATGGTGAGTAACTGGTATCCCATTACTTCTCTAGCAAATCTCCAATTCAACACTTTGTGGGACGGGATTTTTCACGCCTTTACTTACGTTTTTACCATTGCGGGTGTTTTGCTATTGTGGCGTTCATTTCGTCGTCATGATGGTCGTTGGTCGCTTCGCATACTTGTGGGCTGTTTACATTTAGGCTGGGGCAGCTTCAACCTCGCCGATGGCATTATTGATCATCACATTCTTGGCGTTCACCATATCCGCGACGATCTAACAGGCACCGCACAACTTGCTTGGGATTTGGGGTTTCTTGTCTTTGGTGCCTTATTAGTCTTGATGGGATGGTACCTTCTTTACGCTGCAACTACATCTCCTAAAAAGCAATTGTCAAGAGGAGTCGTTAAGCCTTAAATGTTTTTGATCTTCACCTAAACTCAGCCTGACTTCAGGCCAGCGTCAAGTGATGCTCAAACCCAACTTGCAAACTAAACAAGTAAGAACTTTTTTCAGGAGGAATTTTATGACCATGCAAGCTCAGAACCAAGCTTTCAAAGACCTTTATGTAGAACAACTCCGCGACCTCTACAGTGCAGAAGATCAACTCGTAGACGCACTGCCTAAGATGGCGCAAGCTGCACATAGCAGTGAATTAAGAGAAGGATTTGAGATGCACCTCGAGCAAACCCGCCAACAACGTGACCAAGTAGAGCAACTTATTACCCAAATGGGTGAGAAAACCAGTGGTCATACTTGCAAAGGTATGAAAGGCATTATTGCGGAAGGTCAGGAAACGATTGATAATCATAAAAAATCTGATCCTGCTATTGCTGATGCTGCACTTATCGCTGCGGCCCAGCGCGTCGAGCATTATGAAATCGCAGGCTACGGCAGCGCACGTTCTCTTGCAGAAATGATGGGTGAAGGAGAAGCAGTTCAAGTTCTTGACCGCATCGCCAAAGAAGAAGGCGAAACTGATCATAAGTTGACGGATCTAGCGCAAAACCTCATCAACCCCGCAGCAATGGCCTAAGTAAAAGATGCCAACGAAAGCTCGGGCCACACTAAAAGGGCTCGAGCTTTCTGCTTTCAAGGAGTATCTATGTTTTTACGTATTGACAAACTACAAGTCGAATTACCCCAACCTAAAGAGCAAAACCCTAATGCCGCTGCTGCCGTGCAAGAACTGTTAGGTGGACGCTTTGGTGAAATGTCTACCCTGATGAACTACATGTATCAATCGTTTAATTTTCGCAACAAGCAGGCACTGAAGCCTTATTATGACCTCATTGAAGCCTTATTATGACCTCATTGCAAACATTGCTGCTGAAGAACTCGGTCATATTGAACTTGTTTCAGCAACGGTGAATGCACTACTTGCGGGGCCCGACGTTAAAGAAAGCGAGAAGCCTGTTGACCCTGCTAAATCACCCTTAGTGGATTTTCAAGACATTCAAAATTTGCAACACGTCATTGCAGGTGGGCCAGGTGTTTTGGTACAAGACTCGAGAAGCATCCCTTGGACGGGTGACAACGTGTTCTCGAGCGGTAACCTCATGCTGGATCTACTACATAACTTTTTCCTTGAGGGCGGCGCGAGAAACAATAAACTTCGCGTTTATGAAATGAACACTGACCCTGTTGCCAAAACCATGATTGGTTATCTTCTCGTGCGTGGTGGCGTTCACCAAATCGCTTATGGAAAAGCACTCGAGAAACTCACAGGTGTAGAAATCAACAAAATGTTACCGATGCCCAACATCCCAACTTCCAAAATTCCAGAGTCCAAAAAGTTCATGGATATGGGCTTTCACCAAAAACTGTACCGTTTCAGCCCGAATGATTATAAAGACATGGGTGAAATTTGGAACGGCACCCACCCCGAAGATGGCAGCGAAGTTTTTGTAACGGATGAACTACCCGAAGGTGGCCCACTTAAAGATGGTGGTCATGATAGTGCTACTTTTGCCCCCGAATATGACATGGATATGTTTATGGAAGTGGCTAAAAAACTTATACCCAAGACTCCCAAAGTGTAGTAGCGGCAGATTGACGAGAGCAAGGTGGCTTAAGTCCCTTGCTCTTTGCAAACGCCAATGTAAAAGGTGGCGCTAAAAGTAGTCGTGTGCAAAATCGTGTTACACATTCACAGTCCCGCAAAAAATGACTAAAATGAGAAAGTAGTGCTGTATACAAAATTCATGAGTCTGATACATGTAGAAACCTATTTAACAACATGAGGAGACTTTCGCTACCAAAGACAACTTACTGTACTCCACCAAGGTGGGAAGACATTTTACGTTTTCGTTCCTAAACTAGATGTTGGAGGCACAGATGGAAAAAGTTAAGATTGCGGTTATTTATTATAGTGCTACAGGCACGACTCACCAGCTTGCAAAAGGTATTGAAGAAGGTGCAAAAAACGCTGGAGCAGAAGTGCGTCTTTGCAAAGTGCGCGAGCTTGCACCCGAAGAAGCCATTGCCTCAAATGCAGGTTGGTCACAACATAGACTAGAAACTCAAAATGTATCTGAAGCAACATTAGATGATTTACGCTGGGCTGATGCAATTGTTTTAGGGACACCTACACGTTATGGTTTACCCTCCGCACAACTAAAACACTTTATTGATATGACAGGGCCACTTTGGGGCAATGGAGAACTGATCAATAAAATCGTTTCATCTTTTACAAGTGCAGCTACCTTACATGGTGGTCACGAAACAACACTTATGGCTCTCAACAACACATTTTATCATTGGGGTTCTATTATTGTTTCTCCTGCTTACGCAACAGCATCACAATTTCAAGCGGGCAATCCTTATGGTACATCCTTCACTAGTAATAACGGTGAACTCGAGCCAGACGAAACGGCATTAACCGCAGCTAGATTTCAAGGACAGCGTGTCGCCGAGATTGCCCAGCAATTTGTAGCAGGTCGTACACCAAGAAGCTCTGAACAAAAAAGCGAGGCAGACTATGCAGTATCACGATGAAAGCTATATGGGCAATCAAGATTATCCTAACGATTATGTCAGTGCAGCACGAAGACGCTACGAAACAACGCTATTACCTCAGCATGATCACCGTTCACAAAATAAGGTTACAGTTGCACTTGCGGTGGGCGCGTTAGCGGTGGCGGGTGGGCTTACCTACATGCTCTTGCGCCAAGGCTCAAAACAAAACGGTGTGAGTTCTCGTGAATATCAAACTGGCATTCGAGCCGCGAATAGTGTAACTATCATGAAGTCACCTGAAGAGCTTTACAACTATTGGCGCAAGCTCGAGAACTTACCGAAGATTATGAGTCATCTAGAAACCGTCGAAGAAACTTCTGATGTTCATTCTCACTGGGTTGCAAAAGCTCCACTTGGTGCAACTGTAGAATGGAACGCGGAAATCACGGAAGATATCCCTAATCAAAAAATTGCTTGGCGTTCCTTGCCAAATTCACAAGTACCAAATGAAGGTTATGTCGAATTTAACAGTGCAGGTGAAGGACGTGGCACTGTGGTTCATGTCAGTTTGACGTATACACCACCAGGCAGTGCTGCTGGTGCAGGTATTGCTAAACTTTTTGGACAAGAGCCTAATCAACAAATTGCTAAAGACATGCGAACATTCCAGCAAATGATGGAAATTGGCGAAAGCGTTCGTGCTTAAAAATACTCGAGTATGAGCACCACGAGACCCTCGTGAATGTTGAGGGTCAGTGGTGTTACACGCACTTCGTTCGAGATGCCTAAACCTACGCCGTACTCGAGAACAAACTCATTTAGTGGATAGGCTGCGTTTGTTAACGTAATCACCGAGTGGCTACTAAGACTTAACAAACTAAAAACCTGACCTATGAGTAATTCGTAACGTTGGCTCTCGGGGGCTAGTAGAAGATAAATATCTTGGTAGCCATGTAAACTAATGTCAATCCCCTCACGCTTAAAACGTGTAGCGATAAATAGTGCGGCCAGCGATTGGTCTAAGCGTCCACCTAGACCTCCTAAAATACTAATACTGCTAGCTCCATGCTCAAGCGCAACCCCGAGTGCAATTTCTAAATCGAGTAAGTCTTTGTGTCTCGAGTAACTCTTTTTGGGCACGTCAGGAAATTGTTCTAAAATTTCGGGAGATACAGAATCAAAGTCACCTACGATAATGTCTGGGCTAAGCCCTAGAGTCAGCGCGTGCTGCAACCCACCATCCGCAGCGACAATAAAGACTTTTTCTTGGTCTTGAATGATTGAGGTGATGGCAGGACGAAGAGCTAAATCACCGCCTGCTAAAATAATAGCCTTCACGCTGCCACCTTTTGCTCGAAACGAATCCAAGCGTGTTCAGGAATATCGAGTTGCACGGTGTCACCTACGGTCAAAGTTTCTGGCACTTCACGACTAAAGCCTTGCCAGCGCAAACTCAGGTTCCAAGGTTTGACAAGAAGCCAAAGCTGATGCACATTACCCAAATGTTGATGCGCTTGCACGGAAGCCTCGAGCCCAACTTCATGCTTTGGCAAAAGGCGGATTAAATCACTGCGTAAGGCCGCTTCCGAAATCATGCCTAAGGCTGCAAGTTGTTTTGTTGTGTAAAGATTTGGATGCCCGAGAAACTGCGCCACCCAAGGGTTTGCAGGTTCTTCGTAAAGGTCTTGCTGCGGCGCAACCTGGACAATACGCCCCTGTTTCATCACAGCGATGCGCTGCGCGAGCACGAAAGCTTCACCTTGATCGTGCGTAACATATACCGCACCAATACCTAAGGCAGAAAGAATCGAGCGCAACTCTTGTTTGATTGTCTCGCGCAACGTTAAATCCAAGTTTGATAACGGTTCATCGAGTAGTAAAATTTCAGGCTGGGGTGCTAAAGCTCGCGCTAGAGCAACGCGCTGCTGTTCGCCACCCGACAATTCGTGAATGCGGCGTTTTTCATAATGACGCAAACCTACAAGCTCGAGTAATTCAGCCACGCGCCTCGTCTTATCTGCCGTACTCTGCTTAAGAAGACCAAACCCAATATTTTGTTCTACATTGAGATGAGGAAAAAGCGCATAGTCCTGAAAGACCATGCCAAAACCTCTCGTTTGAGGTGGCACGTTTGTAATGTCACGCTCACCTAAATAAAGCTTGCCGCTGTCAGGTTGCTCTAAACCTGCAATAACGCGAAGCAGGGTGCTCTTGCCACAACCACTTGGCCCAAGGAGGGCTAAGGTTCCCTCAGAAAGGTCAAGGTTCACCCCTGCCACTGCATGCACAGAGCCATAGGATTTGCTGATGTTTTCTAAACGTAACATAAAGCACAAGCATCATAACAGGGGCTTCTTAAAAAGGTTGTTATACGTTTCATAATAACGTGAGAGGTAAAGTATAAAAAGCAAGATGTTACAGCCGTCACGTTTTACCCCTTACGTTTTGCTATATAGGGATGGGTAACTTTAAAGGCAACTATAGTAAGCTTAGCAGCTATGAACGATATATTGGATTTGCTCGAGTACCACCGTTGGGCCACGGAGAAAGTACTGCAAATTGTGGCTACGCTTCCTCCTGAATACTATAGCAAAGACTTAGGCTCGAGTTTTCCGAGTATCCAGAGCACACTCGTTCACTGTTACAGTGCAGACCGCGCTTGGCTAGGACGCATTCATGGACAAAGGCTCGAGCCACTAAGTCCTGCCGATTATCCCAGCATCACGAGTTTGCGCGAAGTGTGGCTCGAGACCCTTAGCATTTGGCTCACCGTTTTACAACAACTCGAGGAACCCAAACAAATCATTTCCTATCACGCCTACAACGGAACGGCTTACCACAATAAGCTTAGTGATATTGTTCGGCACGTCGTCAATCACAGCACCTATCATCGTGGCCAAGTCACGACAATGCTGCGCCAACTCGGTGCAGAAGGTGTTACGACAGACCTGATTGCATATTACCGCTTGAAAACTTAACTCAAGGTTCAGGTTTTTGAAGTTGCACCCATCTTAAGCTGGTGGCGGATAGCTTCTTAAAGCTTCGTAGAATGCTTATCTCCAAAGAACTCCAACCTTAGGTTATGAGGAATTTATCGTTGATACTCTCCCCACACCTCACGCAGCACTCCACACATTTCACCTAAGGTTGCCTTAGCACGAAAGGCGTTTAACACGAGGGGGAAAAGATTGTCATTTGTCCTTGCAGCTTGGCGTAGTTGCTCGAGTGCAACCTTCGACAGTAAATCGTCTCTCGAAGCACGAAAGGCTTGAATGTGTGCTTCGCGTCTGGCTTGCAAGGTTTCATCAATCGTTTGAATGGGGGTAGCAGTTTCGTCGTCGCTTTGAAATTTATTTACACCAACAATCACGCGCTTGCTACTTTCGATGTCTTGCTGAAAACGGTAAGCGGACTCTTCAATTTCTTCTCCGATAAACCCTGCTTCAATCGCTTTAACACTGCCACCCAAGTCTTCAATTTGACGCAAGTAATCTTTGGCTTGGATCTCGAGTTCATCCGTTAAATGCTCTATAAAATAACTCCCTGCTAAAGGGTCAACTGCTTCAGTAACACCCGTTTCAAATGCCAGAATTTGTTGTGTACGCAGTGCAATGCGTGCCGAGGTCGGTGTAGGCAAACCCAGAGCTTCATCGAGCGCGTTGGTATGGAGAGACTGTGTACCACCTAACACTGCCGCGAGGGCTTGATAAGCTGTGCGAACGACATTGTTTTCTGGTTGTTGCGCTGTCAGCGTTACACCACCAGTTTGCGTATGAAAACGTAGCATCATACTTTTGGGGTCTTTGGCCTTAAAATCATCACGCATAATGTGCGCCCACATCCGCCGCGCCGCACGAAACTTCGCCACCTCTTCTAAAAGGTTGCTATGACAGGCAAAGAAAAAACTAAGACGCGGCCCAAACGCATCTACATCTAAATCTTTACTCAATGCTACTCGCACGTACTCTTTAGCATTGGCGAGTGTAAACGCAATTTCCTGAGCTGCCGTCGAACCTGCTTCACGGATGTGATAACCCGAAATCGAAATGGTATTCCAATTTGGAACGTGCTTCGTGCAGTACGCAAAAATATCTGTGATTAAACGCATAGAAGGTGTAGGTGGGTAAATATACGTGCCACGCGCAATATATTCTTTCAAAATATCGTTTTGAATCGTGCCGCCAAGTTTATCCCCTGACACACCTTGTTCTTCAGCAACAAGAATATACAAAGCCAAGAGCATCATCGCAGGCGCGTTAATCGTCATTGACGTGGTGACTTTATCTAAAGGAATTTCTTTGAACAGTGTGCGCATGTCGTCAATGGTGGCAATGGATACACCTACTTTACCGACTTCACCTTTAGCAAGTGGATGATCGGGGTCTAAGCCAAGCTGTGTCGGCAAATCAAACGCCACCGACAAACCTGTCGTACCTTGACCTAAAAGATAGCGGTAGCGTTCGTTCGATTCTTCCGCAGAAGCAAAACCCGCATACTGGCGCATCGTCCAGGGGCGACCTGTCGCGTACATCTGTGGATAAATCCCTCGTGTAAAGGGAAACTCGCCAGGGTTGCCAAGGCGTTCAGTGAGTGTGGCGGGGACATCGGTGTATAAGCTTTTCATGTGGGAATTATACGAATAAAAAAGCCCTATCACTTTCATGACAGGGCTTTATAGTCAAAAATGAGCCTTCAGTTTATGTGCTTAATACACGCCATAAACGTCTCTAAGACAAGGAGATTTACCCCTTGTTTCTAAAATTGGGAGGCAAGAGGCTATCTCACTTTCAGGAAGCAAAGGTGGATGAATAGCAGCAAGGCGGACAGGGCCACCGATGACTCTATCCAAAACTTTCGTATAACCTACTTCTTCACCCTTTTCATTAAAACACCAACCTTCTATTTCTACAGGGTCTCCTACTTTGCTTGCATGTTTTACTGCGCTGTTAAAGGTTTCACCCGTTGCAACAACACTACTCTCTTCTATTACTCCAGCTAGTGGGAAAGATAGTTTTCCCTGCAAACCACCTGGGCAAAGCTCAAACAGGGTTTGTTCGCAATAAGATGTGTAACCATCTGTAGCATTTTCAACAATAGACGTTATCGGAAATAAGAAGGAAGGCTATTGAGCGACGAAGCGGGTGTTTGCGATGTTTCACACGCAGGTTATGTAAAGCAGAAGCGTTGGCGATGAACTGGTCAGAACATTCAAGACGTGTATTAC
>JBOFGY010000136.1:0-19972 GCA_051649365.1 Trueperaceae bacterium | reverse complement strand
TTGCTTCGCTCGAAGATTATCTTTATCTTCTCGAGCAAAACAGTATTTTCTTGTTCACGCTTACTTGGCTCTTGATGAACACCCCGTACATAAGCGTAGTAACTACTCCTGGCTACTTTTAGAAGCCGACACATCAACCGATGTCGCTGCTCTTTTTGCTACTGCGTAACTTCAGTATAAAAGTTAGCTGAAAACAATATAAATAAAAGACAGAAAGCTTTTAAGAACCCGTCTGAAAAGGTAGAAGGAAGTCGGATAAGCTCAATAGATGATCAAATCCAAAGCGTACCCGACTGACTTACAAAATAACGAATGGCAAGTGTTAGAAGGTGAATTGCCACAACCAGAGGGATGTGGACGACCCCGTAGCCATAGTTACCAAGAGATTCTTAACGGTATTTTCTATGTGCTGCACACCGGCATTGCCTGGCGGTGACTTACCACCTTGGCAAACGGTGTATCACTATTTCCGAGTGTGGCGCATCACAGGTGTGTGGCGGCAACTTAATCGTAGGTTGCGCGAACTGCTACGCAAAGGCTTGAAACGACATCCGCAACCCAGCGCAGTGATTTTAGATAGCCAAAGTGTCAAAACTGTTGAGGGGGAGCAAGGGCGTGGGGTAGATGTCCACAAGCAGTGTAATGGACGAAAGGGTCATATTTTAGTGGATAGTTTGGGCTTATTGCTTTCGGTGTATGTTACGGCAGCAAATGTAACTGACCCCAGTGTAGCCAAGGTGTTACTCGAGTGCTTTTTCAATCAGTTCTTGCTATCTTTTCGCCTCCAAACGCCTTTGGGTAGCTGGTGCCTAGAGATTATCAAGCGTCCACGTCAAGCAACGGGCTTTGTCCTGTTACCCAAACGCTGGATCGTGGAAAGAACCTTTGCTTGGCTTACCCGGCATCGTCGCCTCGTTCGTGATTTTGAAAAACTGCCTGAGGCTTCTGAAGCCTTTATCTATCTCGCTATGATTCGCATTATGCTCAAACGCTTGGCGTGGGCTTGAGCCTTCATACCTTTTCAGACGGGTTCTTAGGGTTTACGCTTTCTACCTTCTACTTTTTGTCCTCAGCTGTTTAGTGTTTTCTCTGACCAAGAATCTGCTGAGCCAGCTCGAGCGAAATTGCAAGCTGCTCTTGATTTTTCTCCAATGTTACTGGCCCGCCAAACGGTGCCACCATCACGACTTTGGCCGTTTCTCCTGGGATGAGTTTGTGTTCTGCAAGGTAGCGCAACATTTCTGTTTCTTGATTGGTAATGCGCGTGATTTCGATAAGTTGTCCTGCACGAAAGTCACTTAGAGGTTTCCCTTTACTTTCGGGCATACTGCCATCCAGAGTAGGGATAGGATCGCCATGTGGGTCGTGTGTCGGATGACCAAGCATGTCGGCGATGCGCTTCTCAAAATCTTCAGAAATATGATGCTCTAACTTTTCAGCCTCATCATGAACTTCATGCCATTGATAGCCAAGAGCTTGCATAAGATAGGTTTCGATAAGGCGGTGATGACGCAAGGTCTCGAGGGCAATATTTCTACCCGCAGGTGTGAGACTCACGCCATAATATTTTTCGTAGCTAACCAGGTTTAAATCGCTGAGTTTTTTTAACATACCCGTCACGCTTGCAGCACTTACGTCTAGTGTGTTCGCAACATCTTGAGTTTTAACGTTATTTTCACCGAGTTCAAAAATTGCTTTGAGATAATCTTCCATTGCACTGCTGATGGTTTTTTCGGTGAACGTTGTTCTGCCTGGCATGACGTTTATTGTAACAGGTATCTATTATGTGTGAGACGCAAGTGTGTTTTTTACATCGTGTCTAATTAAAAGGCTTTTGTTTAATCGCTTTACAAGCATTGGCCCTTGATAAATTAAAGCTGTGTAAATTTGTACTAGAACCGCCCCGGCCTCGAGCCGTTCAAACACGTCACGCTCGGTAAAGATGCCACCGACAGAAATAATAGGTAAAGCAGTATGAGCGCGAATGTATTTAAGAAGCTCGAGTGACTGCTTCGTCAAAGGTTTTCCTGATAGCCCACCCGTTTCATCCATCGGAGTTTTAAGGCCCTCTCTGGCAATGGTGGTATTCGTAGCAATAAGTCCGCTTAGTTCATAACGCTCGGCCAGTTCTAAAATTTCATCGAGTTGTTCATGGGTCAAATCAGGGGCAATTTTGAGAAGCACAGGTTTGCTCCCTCCTCCCTCCTTCCTTCTCCTTCCTCCTTCCTCTGCTACAAAGTTCTGCACTGTCGTCAAAAGAATCTCCAATTTATCCCTATCTTGCAACTCGCGCAGTCCTGGTGTATTGGGGGAACTGACATTGATGACAAAGTAGTCGCCATACGGATAGAGCAACTCGAGCGACTTTTTGTAATCTTCGTGGGCCTCCTCGAGGGGTGTAACTTTTGATTTGCCCAGGTTAATACCAATCGGTGTTGTTAAAGTTTCTGTTTCACGTAATTTTTTTAGACGTGCAGCCACAACATCTGCGCCGTCATTATTAAAGCCCATGCGGTTGATGATGGCTTCGTCGTCGGGTAAGCGAAAAAGTCTCGGCTTAGGATTCCCTGGCTGTGCCTGTGCAGTGATACTACCAATTTCTACAAAGCCAAAACCCATCGCCGCCCAACTGGGAATAGCTCTCGCGTTTTTGTCCATGCCTGCGGCTAAACCAATGGGGTTGGGAAAAGTTAGACCAAAGGCTTCTGTCTCGAGCCTTTGGTCTTGTACTGTGCAGAGCGTTTGCAGAATTCGTAATAGTCCAGGATGCTGTGAGGTGAATGCAAGTCCTGACAGGGTAAGGTCATGGACGTGCTCGGGCTCGAGGTTGAAGAGCCAGAGTTTAAGGAAGTTATACATTTCAAGTCTAATGTTACTCTTTTTAATCACTATTGGGATAGGTCAAAACAGCACTGCATCCTGCAAAATCTTTCAAGTCTCCTTGTGTGTGCTCATCAATTCTTACAAATATCCAAGCCTCGTAGGAGTCTTCAAGTTTTTTTCTATCAACTGAAATTTTGTTTCCTCCGAAGTTTGGATTCAGCTACCCATAAATTATTTTGAGGGTGGCTGACTCGGGCGCACTTCAATTTTGCTTGGCAAGCTACGCGGATTGGTGTGAAGCAAATACATTACCATCTCGGCAACATCCTCTGCTTGAATTTTCCAATCATCAGCTTTGCTGACTTTGTGGTTGTTAAAAGGTGTAGCCACTGAACCAGGCATAATCGTCGAGACTTTAATGCCGTATTTACGCAAATCGAGCATCATCGCTTGGGTCATGCCGGTAAGACCAAATTTGCTGGCGTTGTAGGCGGCACCATTTTCAAAAAAATTCGTGCCTGCCAAGCTGCTAATTGTGATGATATAGCCTTGGCTTTTCTTCAGAGCTTCGATGCTGGCTTTGACACTGTAGAACACACCTGTCAAATTAATGTCAATGACTTCGTGCCATTGCTCGAGCGTCATTTTATCAACGGGTGCAAAATGTCCTACACCTGCGTTGGCAATAAGCGCGTCCAAACGGCCAAAGGTTTTAAGCGTTTTTTCGACAGCTTTTTCTTGGTCTTTAAGTTTACGAACATCGCAGCGAATACCGAGGGTTTTACCTGGTGCGATTTTGTTGAGTTTGTCAGCAGCTTTTTTTACATCTTCGGCGGTTCTTGCCGTGATGACCACATTCATGCCTTCACGAACCATTGCTTCAGCTACGCCATAGCCAATACCCTTCGAGCCACCAGTAATGAGTGCGGTTTTATTGGTTAAATCGTTCATGGGGGTAAGGTAACACGGGAATCCTTTGCTGTTTGTAAGGATGGAGTACAAGAGAGAGAACAAGAATGGAGGAGTTGAGGAGAAAACCTTCCTATATTCTCTCTCCTCCATTCTCCCTTTTGTCTTTTCCTGGTATGCTTCTCCTCATGTTTGCTTATGAAATTGCCGAATCTGTCCGCACAGGTCAACGTTCTGCTGAAGAAGTCATCCGCGAAGCTTTAGCTAAAGCTGAGGTTGTTCAGGCTAAAACCAATGCGTTCATCACCATTGCCCACGAGCAAGCTCTAGCCAAAGCAAAAGCTCTCGATGCGAGTAAAGCTTATGGTGTTCTTGCGGGGGTTCCTGTTGTCGTCAAAGATAATATTTGCACGAAAGATATTTTGACCACAGCCGCGTCAAAGAGCCTCGAGCATTTCATCCCGCCTTACAGTGCAACGGTGGTGGAGCGGCTCGAGAAAGCAGGAGCCATCGTCATTGCTAAAGCAAATCTTGACGAGTTTGGCATGGGCGGTAGCAATGAAAACTCTGCCTTTGGTGCCGTGAAAAATCCTTGGGATACTTCGCGGGTACCGGGTGGGTCATCGGGCGGTTCAGCAGTTGCAGTGGCAACAGATGTTGCGCCGATTGCACTTGGTACAGATACAGGTGGTTCGGTGCGGTTGCCTGCTGCGTTTAATGGTGCTATTGGTTTTAAGCCAACCTATGGCAGACTGTCGCGTTATGGTGTGATTGCCTTTGCAAGTTCGCTCGACCAAGTGGGTGTGGTGTGTCGCAGCAGTAAAGATTTAGCTCTCGCTATGGACGTGATGGGCGGACACGACCCACACGACGCGACGAGTTTAGAAAAAGACAAGCCGCAGTTTGTGGGGGGGCTCGAGCAAGCCTTGCAAGATAAGTCTTTACAGGGTCTTCGCATTGGTGTGGTCAAAGAACTTTCTACTGAGGGAAACAGCCCAGGAATTTTGGAAGCTCTAGAGCGCACCAAGAAAACGTTAGAAGCGTTAGGCGCAACCGTTGCTGAAGCTTCCCTGCCGACAGCACCGTATGGCATTGCCACCTATTATCTTGTTGCGCCTGCCGAAGCCAGTAGCAACTTGGCCCGCTTTGACGCGATGGTCTACAGTACCCGCCTCGGTGCTGATGCATTAGATAACAAAGATAACAACAAACTTGTAGATAACAGCAAACTCGGTCAGGCCGAAGTTATGATGAAGTCACGTGGGGCCACCTTTGGTAAAGAAGTTCGCCGCCGCATCCTTATGGGAACGTATGCACTTTCTGCTGGGTACTACGATGCTTACTATGGTAAGGCTTTGAAAGTTCGCCGTCTTATCGCCAATGATTTTGAAAAAGCGTTTGCTCAATTTGATTTGCTTATGACCCCAACGGCACCCTCTGTCGCTTACAAAATGGGGGAGAAGGCCGACCCATTGGCCATGTACCTCATGGATATTGATACGGTACTAGGTAATCTTGTCGGGCTTCCTGCCATAAGCATTCCAGCAGGAACAGCGGAAGACAACATGCCGTGTGGTGTTCACTTTTTTGCACCTGCCTTGCAAGATGAAAAATTGATGGGCTTGGTGGCTGGGCTCGAGCACCATGGGGGTGCAGCCTTTTCACTAAGTGTATTGTCACCAAGTGCCTTTTCACCAAGTGCAAATGTGTAGAATTTTGAGATACTCGAAACGTTCTCTCCACTTTACCTTGGATGTCGTTTTAGATTGTTAAACTAACCTCGAGGTCTTGTCGTGCTGAATTTGGACGCAATTTTACAAGAGTTTACAAGCAGTACACTGGCAAAAGCACACCAACTTCGTCGTGAGGGAAAGATTCGTTCCTACGAACATAGTGGTCAGCGTATCACGGGCAAAGTGCGCGGTTCGGCAGGGGAGACCTACAAGCAAACGATCGAAATTCATGGTGAGAGTGAAAATATTTCTGTTCATGGTGAATGTACCTGTCCTGTGGGTTACAACTGCAAGCATGTCGCTGCACTCTTGATTCAAATTTTTGAAACGTCGCGCAGCCGAGACCAACGCGTCGAGAAAGTTCTCAAACCATGGGAAGAAAAAATGCGGCTCATGAAGCAGCTTCAAGAAGTGAAGGCCCGCAAAGCTGAAGAACAGAGAATACCTCCCCTGCCTCAAGAGCTGAGCCTGTGGCTCGAGCAAGCCAAGCGTGAACCCCAAGAAGTCAATCTCTATACGAGTCATCGTTGCCTCGTGTACGTCTTGTCGCTCGAGTACAGCTCACAAAAGCAGCGCAGGGTCAAACTCGAGTTATTTTCTGCAAAACTCACTAAAGATAATGAATTTGTAGACATTAAGCCGTATACTGCCACGAATACACCACCACAATACGCACGAGCTGAAGCAGACAATTTGCGGATGATGGCAGCAGCGAGCAAAACCGTATATGGCTACGGACAGAGTGGCTTGCACGCTTATCTCGAGAACAACGAAATGACGCAAACGCTGCTCAAGAGAATACTGAGCACGGAGCGGTGTTTTTGGCAAAAGGTTGACGTGCCGCTCGTGCTTGCTGCACCACGTCCTGCTACGCTCGAGTGGCGCGTTACGGATAGCGGCGCACAAGAATCGGTTTTACACGCCACCCCTGAAGCGCAAGTGACCTTGCCCTTTACCCCACCCTGGTATATCGAAACACTTACAGGAGAAATGGGGTTACTCGAGCCGGATGTTTCGCCCGAGCGTGTCAAACTTTTTCTGGATTGTCCGCCTGTGGCTGCAGAGAGTCTCGAGCAGTTTCGCTCGGCGTTTGCAAAGTTGGACGTTCTGCCTGCACCTAAACCTCTCGAGATTAAACGCGAACAACCAACATTGCAACCTCATTTAACGCTTTTGTCCGAGCCCTTTAAGTCTTGGCCTGGTTCAGCGGAGATAATGGTAGATAGTGCCGCGCTCGAGTTTGCTTACGGGGACAAAGTTATCCCAGTAACACTAAAAGACGAGACGCTCAATCATTACGATAATGGTGTGCTACGCATTTTAAGTCGTGATATGAAAGCCGAGCGCATGGCGAGTAATACGCTACATCAGTTTGGCTTTACACCCGTAAAAAGGTTGTATTACGGCTTTCCTGAAACGAAGTCGCATCATTACACCTTGCTCGGTGATGAAGCCATGCAAAAGCAAGAGTGGCTCGAGTTCGTACAAAGTGCCGTACCAAAGCTAGGAGCGCAAGGTTGGCAGATTGTGTTTGACCCGAGCTTTCGCTACCAAGTCGTATTGCCAGAAAGCTGGTATGGCAATGTGCAAGATGGCGACGAAGGTTGGTTCGGGCTCGAGCTAGGAGTGATGGTCGAGGGGCAGCAGGTTTCACTTATTCCGTTGCTGGTCGCCTTGTTGCAAACGATGGCGCATAAACTCTCGACAGCAGCACTTGCAGCTATGCCCGACGACGAACAAATTTTAGTTCCATATGGTCACAGGCATTTGGCTTTAACGGTCTCGAGAGTGCGCCCAATTTTATCCGTACTACTCGAGCTTTACTTAAAAGATTCGCTAACAAATGGCGTATTGCATTTGCCGATGTTAGACGCGGCACGCCTCCTCGAGTTAGAAGAGGCTCTCAACTTGCGTTGGCTCGGGGCAGATAGATTGCTCGAGCTGGGTAAACGCCTCCGAAATTTTGAAGGTATTGTTCAGACAAAGGTTCCTGAAGGTTTTCAAGGTACACTGCGCCCTTACCAAGAGCAGGGTTTAGCTTGGTTACAGTTTTTGCGTGAATATAACCTCAACGGCATTCTCGCCGATGACATGGGTCTTGGTAAGACCTTACAAGCCCTCGCGCACGTGTTGGCAGAAAAAGAAGCAGGACGCGCCGAGGGGCCGTCACTCGTGGTCGCACCGACAAGCCTCATGCACAACTGGCAGAGCGAGGCTAAAAAGTTTGCGCCAGACTTAAACGTGATTGTCTTGCACGGCAAAGAGCGCAAGCAGCATTTTAAGGATATTGCCAAAGCCGATTTAGTCTTGACGACCTATCCACTCATTGTTCGGGATGCACTCGAGTTAGAAAAACACAAGTATCACCTCCTTATTTTAGACGAAGCGCAATATGTAAAAAATGCCAAAACGAATAGCTTCAAAACGGTTGCGTCCTTTAAGGCTAATCACCGTTTGTGTCTTAGTGGTACGCCATTAGAAAATCATCTCGGTGAGCTTTGGTCGCTTTTTAATTTTCTGATGCCAGGCTTTTTAGGCAATTCAGATAAGTTTAAGCGTTTGTACCGCACCCCGATAGAGAAAAATGGTGATGACACACGCCAGCGTCAACTTGCCAAGCGCGTGAAGCCGTTTATTTTGCGCCGTGATAAAGCAATGGTGGCCAAAGAACTCCCTGAAAAATCCGAGTTTATCGTGCCGATTCAATTAGAAGATGACCAGCGCGATTTATACGAAACCCTGCGTGTCTCCATGCACGAGCGTGTGCGCGAAGAAATTACGAAAAAAGGTTTAGCCCGAAGTCAAATTATGATTTTGGATGCACTCTTAAAACTGCGCCAGTCTTGTTGTGACCCGCGCCTGGTTTCGGTGAAAGAGGCGAAGAAAGTGAAGGGTTCTGCAAAGCTCGAGTGGCTCCGCGACACCTTGCCAGGAATGCTCGAGGATGGGCGTAAAGTGCTTATCTTTTCGCAGTTTGCGACGTTGCTGGGGTTGCTCGAGGACACGCTCGAAAACCTCGAGATTTCTTACGCAAAAATTACCGGGCAAACCAAAGATCGCCCGACGCAAATTGAAAAATTCCAAAGTGGCAAAGTCAGTGTTTTTTTAATCACGCTGAAAGCAGGTGGTGTCGGTCTGAACTTAACGGCTGCCGATACAGTCATTCACTACGACCCCTGGTGGAACCCTGCTGCTGAAAACCAAGCCACCGACCGCGCCCACCGCATTGGGCAAGACAAACCTGTCTTTGTTTACAAACTTATTACTTCAGGAAGCATCGAAGAAAAAATCTTGAAGCTCCAAGAACGCAAAGCGGCCTTGGCAGCGGGGATTTTGTCGGGGTCGTTGGGTTCCACAGTAAGCCTCAGTCAAGATGATGTGAAGGAATTGTTCGAGCCATTGAAAGAATAACGATGATGACTACCATGCCACACGTTAAACTTAGTAAAGCGGATGCACGGCGGCTTTTGGCGGTTCATCACTTCGCGCCAACAACGGCGTACGGGGTTTTCGAGAGACTGGGTAGTATTCAATTTGATCCACTGAAGCCTGTGGGTTCTAATCACGACCTCGTGTTGCAAGCCAGAGTCCCAACCTACAAAGTAAATGACTGGCAACACCTTGCTTATGAAGAACGTTTTATTTATGACGCTTGGGATAAACAGGCTTCACTCGTGCTGATGAAAGATTATCCGTACCGCCGTATTTATCACACCTGGCACGATGCGTGGTGGCGCGAAAAGATTTTAGATGCACACGCCGATGTCGTCAAAATTATTTTGAAAGAGTTAAAGCGGCGTGGCCCACTTACGGGTGCGGCTTTCGAGCATCAAGCTCACGTAAAAGACTGGGAAGGTTCTTGGTATGGTCCCAAGCTTACTAAAAACGTGTTGCGTGCTTTGTGGCATACAGGTAAAGTTTTAACGCACTCGAGAAAAAATGGGCATCACGTCTATGACTTGGTAGAACGTATCGTGCCAAGAGATATTCTGAAGTCAAAAGCAGTAAGTGAGAAGAGAAGCCTCGAGTTCCTCACCAAGCTTCGTCATAGTGCGGTTGGATTTTTGCGTCCTGGTGCGAGTGCAGAAGTGTGGAGTTTTCACATTCCAGGTGCGCAGCGTAGACAAATCATTGATGGACTTGTTGCAAAGAAAGAACTTCTTAACGTTGATATTGAGGGCGTAACATTTCATGCCCTGCCAAGCACATTAGAAAAACTCAATCAAACCTTGGAGCCTCGCATGATTTTCGTGGCACCACTTGACCAAATCATGTGGGATAGAAAAGCCGTGGCACACATCTTTGATTTTGAATATCTCTGGGAAGTTTACGTACCAGAACCCAAGCGAAAATGGGGTTATTACGTGTTACCCGTGTTTTATGGGGATACCTTTGTGGCAAGGCTAGACTCGAGGCTCAGTAAAGGTGTCTGGAACATTCTCAGTTGGACGTGGGAAACAAAGCCCACCCTTGAAATGTTTGGAGCTTTAGAAACCGCAGTTTGTAATTTTAGACGCTACCTTGGCGCAGATTCGTTGAACGTATCCAAAGGATTGGATATGAAAACAAAGTCGGTGTTTAAGTCTGGTTTTACGAAGTGAGTTTTAGACTAAAGTGGTTAACGTGATAAAGTTTGAATGTGATGTTGGCGAATAGCTGACGGCTATTGGTTACCAGCTATCCGCCGTCAGCTAAACTATTCTCACCAATAATTACTATGCTCACCAATAATTACTATGCTTACCAATAATTTAAGAGGGCAACATGATTCTCGAGCGTCACATGGGTGATTACACGTTTAGTACAGATAAACATAAACTTGATGTAGAGGTGATTCATGGCTATCTTGTAACCTGTTACTGGGCGAAAGGTATTCCCAAAGAAACCGTCATGCGTTCTATTGAACATTCCCTGTGTTTTGGTGTTTATCTTGGACAGGAGCAAGTAGGGTTCTCGAGAGTCATTACCGATTACACGACCTTTATGTATCTTGCAGACGTATTTATTTTAGAGGCACATCGCGGCAAAGGGTTAAGTGTGGCGATGATGGACATGATTGTGAATCATCCGGAATTACAAGGTATATCGCACTTGGACGCTACTAACAAAAGACGCTCATGGGCTTTACGAGAAATTTGGCTTTCAACATCATGTTGACCCCAAATGTTTTATGATTCGCAAAGTACCTTATCCATATCCATTACCAAAGGAGCAAGAATGATTGTCGTAAAAGTTGGTGGTTCAGTAGGTATAGATTATGACGCGCTTTGTGCAGATGTAGCAGAGCTTTGGAAGCAGGGGCAAAAACTTGTGTTGGTGCATGGTGGCAGTGGCGAAACGAACCGCATTGCGGAGTTGCTGGGTCATCCACCTAAATTCGTAACATCACCAAGTGGCTACACCAGCCGTTTTACCGATAGAGAAACCTTAGAAATTTTCGAGATGGTTTATTGTGGCAAGATAAACAAGGGCATTGTTGAACGCTTGCAAAAACATGGTGTGAATGCTGTGGGTTTGTCTGGTCTTGACGGACGCATTTTTGAAGGTAAGCATAAAGACTCGGTTCGCGCCGTTGAAGATGGCAAGATAAAAATTTTACGGGGTGATCATACAGGAACCGTCGAGAAAGTGAATACGGGCTTGCTCGAGCTTCTCCTCTCAAACGGTTATTTGCCCGTCCTCACGCCACCTGCGTCTAGCTACGAAGGTGGCGCCATCAATGTAGATGGCGATAGAGCGGCGGCGGCAGTGGCAACGGCCTTAAAAGCTGACGCGCTCTTGCTCCTTTCCAATGTTCCAGGCTTGCTGCGAAACTTCCCAGACGAAGCTTCACTCATTAAAGACATTCCTGCCAGAGATGTCGAGGCGTTTATGAATTTTGCCAAAGACCGTATGAAGAAAAAAGTGTTAGGTGCTGCTGAAGCGGTACAAGGGGGGGTGGGCAAAGTTATCTTTGGTGACGCTAGAATTCCTCATCCTGTACAGAATGCCCTAGCGGGGCGGGGAACAGTTGTTCAATAATATTATAGTCCAAGACCGATGGTTGTTCGTAGTGATGATAATGTGGCTGCGACTCACAGCGCGGTGAGTGACAGTGCTTGTCTTAGCGCAGGATTTGGTCAAGGTACGTTTAATCTGACCAAACATCTAAATAGGCAAACACAATAGACGATGGTCAATGCATAACTATGGGTGTTGAAAGGTTTTTTTATGTATAAGATTATTTTTTATAAGATTATTCCTTTACTCTTGCTAACTTTTTGTTTAGTGAGTTGTGATGTGACTGGAGCGCAAGGTTACAACTTTATCGGTATGTGGACAGGTGTGTTTAAGGATTCTGTTAGCGGTGAAGGTACAATGACAGTGAATATCGTGTATCAATCGAGCGGGAGTTATCAAGAAGCCCAACTCGGTGGAGATTGGCAAGTGGACTTTGGTGCGAATGGTCAAGCCGCAGGAATTTTTCAGGGAACAACCTACGATTTTGAAGGGCTTGGCATTTCCTTTTATCCCCAAGATGCCCCGCTGTGTAGCTTTAGACCTACAACGGTTCGCAATGATGATCATTTGGGTGCGACTTATATTGCAGTGAGCAGTCAGCCTTGCCTCGAGGCTGGGTTTGGTCAAGGAACATTTAGTGTTACGAAACAGTTTTAGTTTATGATTTAAGGCATGAAGATGAAGGGGAATAACCCTTGGCTCTCTGCTTTAACTTCTCCGTTCTTCCCAACCATCAACAAACACACACAACCTGTTAACCTATATCTATGAATCTTTTAGACCTCGAGTCTCACACCTTGCCCTTTCCAGACGCGGCAAAATATCGTCAGAAGCAGTTGGGCGACTGGCTCTATACCCAAGGCGCCCGTTCCTTTGAAGCAATGTCCAATTTGCCCAAAGCCTGGCGCGAAGACTTAAAAATGCACTATCAGCTCGACCCGTTTACGCGGGTTCAACGCTTTCCCAGCGACGATAAGTCGGTGCGATACCTTTTTACCTTGCAGGATGGCAAACAAACCGAAGCCGTTTACATGCCCTACAAAGACCGCAAGACGGTGTGTTTGTCCTCGATGGTGGGTTGTCCGGCGGGTTGTGCCTTTTGTGCAACAGGTGCGCTCGGCTTTGGGCGCAACCTCACGAAAGCTGAGATTTTAGGGCAACTCCTCGCAGTAGCCTGGGAAGAAAAATTTCCCCCAAAAGACATTCGCAATGTCGTGATGATGGGTATGGGGGAGGCCCTCCTGAATTATGACCACGCTTTGGGTGCAATGAAAACGATGATAGACCCAGCTGCCCTTGACATGTCCGCGCGGAGAATTACCCTCTCGACGGTGGGTTTGCCGCAGCGTATTCGTCGCCTCGCAGATGAAGAACTTCCACTCGTTTTAGCTGTGAGTTTACATGCCCCCGATGATGAGACGCGGCGGCAAATTATTCCCACAGCCCAAGCCTATCCTGTTGCTGAGATTATGGATTCCCTGCACTATTGGCAAGAACAGGGCGGACGCAGAATTACCCTCGAGTACACGATGCTCGAGGGTGTGAATGACCACATCTGGCAAGCCGATATGCTAGCAGGTCTCGTCAAAAACTTAGATGCCCACATTAATCTTATTCCCTTTAACGCTTGGCATAACTCGGGCTTCAAAACGAGTTCGCGCAAAACCATCGAAGCGTTTCAGAAAGTGCTCGAGCGTGCAGGTTTATCTGTCTCTGTGCGCTTCAGCCGCGGTCAAGATGCAGGCGGGGCCTGTGGGCAGCTTTCGCTGCAAGGAGGGGAGAAAAGCAACCAAGTCTAAGGCGAAGGCTTCGTAAGGTTTTTCTCCTATCTCCTACCTTCTTCCTTCTACTCTTGTCTAATTTCTTACATTTCCGCTTTATTACCCTAAGTTACCCTCATCACCGTGTGGGATTTCACAACCTCATCACACCTCGAGGCTCTACACTAAAGGCTGTTATAGAAGAGCCTGGTGCAGGGGGTTTTCAGATAAAAGCTAACTGCTCGAGGTCAATTGTTAGGACACCTGTAGCGTTTACGCCGTACAGGATTGGGTGTCTGGAGGCACACACATGAATTACACCGTTAATGGCAAAGCAGTAAAGGTTAATGGCAAAGCACTCAGGCGTTTTCTGAGAGCTGCTGCACTTTCAGGACTGTTGGGCTCAGGGGTGTTGGGAACTGCCGTACTCGCACAAGACCCTGGCGCAGTTGCAACCTACCAACAAGCGGTAAAGAGCAACCCCAATGACGTAGCCAACTGGGTCAATTTGGGGAATGCCCAACTTGCCGCAGGCAACTTTGCGTTTGCCAAGGATGCTTTCATCGAAGCGATTGCCCGCGATTACACACTCGTGGATGCCCACTTTGGGCTTGGGCTTAGCCAATACGAACTTGGTGACTATCCAGCCGCCCTCTTCGAGTTTGACGCAGTAACCCGTCTTAATCCTGAACTTTTTGATGGTCACTTTAACCGTGGTGTCACACTTGCTAAACTCCGTGAAACTGAACAAGCTACTGAAGCTTTTAACGAAGCCATTGTTCAAGCAGACCCTGAAGCCTCCGATGAGCAAAAAGTTAATGCTTTCTTAGGCTTAGCGGGTCAGCTCAAGCGCACCCAAGATTTTGAAGGTGCGGCTGACGCTTATACACAGGCTCTTGAGTTTGCACCCGAAGACCCTGAACTTGCTTACCTTAGAGGCGAAGCCCTTCACCGTGCCGACAAAGGTTTAGAAGCCCTGGAAGATTTGAGCACGCTCGAGGCTAAATCGAGCGATTACCGTATCAGCGCACTCATTGCTGATATTTACGTGCAGCAAGGTCAAACCGACTACGCTTTGCGCTCTTTAGACCGTGCTTTATCGAGAGCTACAGGGGCAGGAGACGATAAAGCTGAAGCGATGCTGTTGGTTAAGCTTGGCACTTTACAACAAGAGTTAGGCCGCAATGCGGAAGCTTTGGGTTCGTTCCAACGTGCCGCAGGTTCTGACCCCAATGATTGGCAAGCACGTTACTTCCTTGGTTTAGGTTACCTCGGTAACGGTGACTTTGTCAGTGCTGTGTCTCAGCTCGAGTCCGCTGCTGCTGTTAACCCTGAGAGTGCCGAAGTGCAACTAGGTTTGGCGAGTGCCTATGAAGGTGCTGGCCAAATTGCCGAAATGCAACGCGCCGCCGAAACGGTGCTAGCGGCTGGTGAAGGGGCTATGATTAGCGAAGCGACCTTTGTCCTTGGTCGTGCTTTGTATCTTCAAGAAAATTACGAAGGCGCACTCGCCGAATTTGAGGCCGTTTTGAGCGGTGATCTTGCTGGGGATGACATGATGGCAGAAGATGTTAAAGCCACAGAAGAAGTCACCGAAATTGAAAATACCGTTGACCTTGCTGCCGTGCAACTCTGGGCAGGTCTTGCAGAATATAAACTCGAGAACTATATGTCCTCTGTGCAGTACCTCGAGCGTGCTGTACAGCTTAATCCAGACAGTGTAGATGCCCGCGTTAACTTGGGAGCTGCCTACATCGCTGCGAAGCGTTTTGAAGACGCTGAACTCGTTTATACGATGATTGTCGAAGAAAATCCTGATGACGGCCAAGCCTTTTATAACCTTGGTTTGTCACAGTACAACCAAAACAATAAAGATAGCGCGAAAGAAGCTTGGTTGCGTTCCTCTGCGCTTGGCTACGCACCCGCACAAGAGGCGTTGCAGGAGTATTTTTAAGGACAGCTACGGCAGAAAACTAATGCAGAGGGCAGAAGCTACAAATCAAGAACAGCAAAACCACTGAGCGAATTCGCTCAGTGGTTTTGCTTTAGTCTTTTGCTCTCTGTCTTTCCCTATGCTAAACTTCTCACATCTCCTATAGCACGTCGCCTTTTTAAGAATTCTGTGAGTCTTTGTTGTATAAACTAAGAGAATGATTTGGCGTCCCATTCTTACTGTTGTTGCATGGCTGTTGTACTTAGTTGCGTTTAGTGGGTTGCAACCTGTATTAGGGGTCAATGTTGGTTTACTCGCGCTCGCGCCGGTGTTGCTCACGGCTTGGTTTTGGGGGCGGTGGGGTGGTTTTATTGCTTCGCTCGTGGCGATTAGCGTCACGCTGAGTTTGTGGTATTACCAATTTGAATCCTCCGCACAAATTTTTGCAGACTCGAGAGCCAGAGTTCTCGAGATTGTCTTATTCCTCCTTGCAGGGAATCTTATGGGGTTCGCCTCGAGTGTCTATAAACAACTGGCTACCCAACGCCGTGTATCCCATCAAGCGCAATACGATGTTCTAACTGGCTTGCTCAACCGTAAAAGTTTTGAAGAAACCCTTGCCACCATGATTGTGGGTGCCAAGCAGCGCGACACGTTACTCGCCGTTTTATTTGTAGACCTTGATAAATTTAAGCAAGTCAATGACCTGTACGGTCATGACATAGGTGATGAACTCTTGAAGGTGGTGGCACGTCACTTGCGGAGCAGTGTGCGCGATGGTGACGCCGTTGCACGCCTAGGCGGGGACGAATTTATGATTGTGTTAAGCGGCTTGCGTGAACCCGAAGCAGCCACGCTTGTTGCTGACAAAATTGTCAGGGTGCTCAATAACCCGTTTCGCATTCGAGGCAAAGAGTTGCACATCAGTGCGAGTGTGGGCATTAGTATTTTTCCAGATGACGGTGGGGATGTCGAGACCCTTGTCAAAAGTGCCGACACGACGATGTACGCAGTAAAAGCTGAAGGTAAGAATCACTATAAGATAAAGTCTGCAGATACACGTATTGAAGAGTCGCAACGACAAGAACTCGAGAAAATGTTGAGCCAGGCCCTCGAGCGTCATGAATACGAGCTGTTTTTTCAACCCCAAGTTGAACTCCGCAGCCATCAAGTGTTAGGCTTTGAGGTGCTACTCCGTTGGCGCAGCCCTGAACTTGGTTTACTAACCCCCACAGATTTCTGGGTTGTAGCCGAGCAGTCTGGTTTACTACCTACACTGAGTCACTGGGTTTTGCGTGAGGCTTGCCATCAGCTTGGTGCCTGGCAGCGCGTGGGCTATCGTCCCTTCAAACTCATTGTGAATATTGCGGCGCAGCATTTTGTACAAAAGGATTTTGTGGCCCACGTGGAACGTGCCGTTCGTGAAAACGGTCTAAAGTCGAGGTGGCTCGAGCTAGAGTTCGCCGAGCGCACCCTTGCCTTTGACCCCAAAGATACCGAAACGACACTGCAAAAACTCGAGCAACTGGGTGTAGGGATTGTCCTTGATGACTTTGGGACGAGCTTATCCTCGATTGTAAATTTGCAACGCTTTCCTATTAGTGCACTGAAGGTAGACGGCAAATTTACACGCCGTCTTGGTGAACTTAGTGGAGAAGGGCAAACCGACGCACTCCTCATCGAAGCCATTTGCACGCTCGGTCAAAAATTCGGTAAGCAAGTCATCGCTGAAGGTATCGAAGTAAGGCCTCAACATGATGCTGTGCTCGCCCTGGGTTGTTATGCAGCTCAAGGCTTTTACTATGCTAAACCCATGTCCGCAAAAGATGTCGAGCTGATGCTCGATAAGTGGAAAAAGGCAGAGTTAGCAGGGCAGAAATAGGCAGAGGGCTAAAGGAGCTGTAAGCTATCCGTAAAATTCTTCAATTGAAGACTGACGGCTAAACATATCTTGGCGCTTGCAACCTTTTGATTTCTACTTTGTTATCCTACATGCATGAACGAACTTCTCACTATCATGCGCCGTTTGCGTGGGCCAGGCGGTTGCCTTTGGGATCAGAAGCAGACACACGACTCGCTGCGCCCTTATTTGCTCGAGGAAGCCGCCGAAGCGGTTGACGCGCTGGCAACCAATGACCCCAAGGCGATGACCGAAGAACTTGGTGATGTGTTATTGCAGGTTGCCTTTCACGCGGTTGTTGCGGAAGAGGCAAAAACATTTTCTTATGATGATATTGAGAAAGCCATTGTGCAAAAACTGATTCGCCGTCACCCGCATGTCTTTGGTGATGTTTCGGTGTCAAGTGCTGACGAAGTGGTCACAAATTGGCAAGTGATAAAGGCGAGCGAAAAGGGACAAGAGGAAAAAGGCAAGCTGGATGTGCCGCAAGCATTGCCTGCACTGATGCGTGCTTATGAACTAGGGAAGAAGCTCGAGTGGCAACCGTTAGCTATGGAACTTGATGCAGCAGAAAAACCTAATTCAGAAAGTATTGGCCAGCTATTACTGGCCATTGTAGATTATGCGCGGAGTCACACGATAAATCCTGAACTAGCTTTGCGCGACGCGGCCAACAAACGTGCAGAAAAACAACTTGAGGCTAAAGATTAACAATGAAAAGGTACATCCTGAATCTTTAACCTTGAATTATCGAATTCCGTGTAAAACTTCCTCGAGCCCTTGAATATCAGCAATAATAATTTCTTTTGGCTTGGTTTCGATGACACCCTCACTCTCAAGGACTTTGAGGGCGCGGGTTACCGTTTCACGGCTCGTGCCTGCTAAATTGGCTAAATCTTGGTGCGTGAGTTTTACAATGGCCAAACCTTTAGGATCGAGTTCAATCACCCCACTACGGTAAAGCCGTAACAGTACGAAAGCCACACGTCCTTGAGCATCTTTGTAAGAAAGGATTTGTGCTTCGTCATCCATACCACGGAGGCGTTGCGCTAAGGTTGTGGTGAGGTTCAAGCTTACTGTGGGGTATGTCTGAATGAGCTTATTAAAGTCATCAACAAAGAGTAAATACGTTTCCACAGGCCCCAAGGAAATTGCTGTAGCACTGCGCGTTGTATTGCCGAGCAAGGCCATCTCACCAAAGAACTCTGGGGGTTGCAAAATCGTGAGCGTTTTTTCGTAACCGCCCAAATCTACTTTCGAGAGTTTGACCATGCCTTTAGTAAGGATGTAAAGAGCCTCGCCCTTATCACCTTCTTGAAAAATAATTGTTTCGGGGTCGTAAGTGCGGAGCTGAATTACCGAAGCGGCAATCTCGAGAGCCCGTTCAGGCGCACCTCGAAACAGTGGCACCGTCGGGAGAAAGGTCTTAAGTGCAGGTGTCATCAGTTGAGCCATAGAAAAACCCTCCAGGTCTACTATAGTTAAGGGTAACATGTATGACTCTGCGAGAGGTGTTAAAGGTTTAACTCGTAAAGACAGAAAGTAGAATATGGGAGGTGGGAGAAAGACCCTTGCTACATTCTCACTTCTAACTTCTTAGACTTTAATTGCTCAAACGCTTTGTTAAAGTACCGTTTCGCGGTTATAGTATTGCCTCGTGATACTCGAGTCCCGTGACCTGCAACGCAGCTTTATCACTGCCAATCAAACCGTAGATGTCCTGAAAGGCGTGTGGTTATCGGTAGCAAAAGCCGAAGTGATTGCTATTTTGGGCCCTTCAGGTTCGGGGAAGAGTACGCTGCTTCACCTCCTTGCAGGTTTGGATAAACCTACAAAGGGGGAAATATATTGGGAAACGGTTCCCGTCCACAGCACAGATAAGAACAAACTCGCGGCCTTGCGCCTCCAAAAGGTCGGGCTTGTCTTTCAGCATCACTATCTTTTAGAGGATTTGACAGTCTTGGAAAACGTAACGCTGTCGGGGCGACTACGTGGTGAGATGGACGTAAACCGAGCCAACGACATTTTAGAGGCTGTCGGGCTTGTCAATCGCCAAGATTTTCTGCCCCGCAAACTTTCAGGGGGTGAACGCCAGCGCGTGGCGGTGGCGCGGGCTTTGTACAACAAACCAAGCCTTATCCTCGCGGATGAACCCACCGGCAGTCTAGACCGCGAGAACGCCAAGGTTGTTTACGAACTTTTAGCTACGCTTGCTAAACGTGAAGGCAGTGCGGTCATTATGGTGACGCACGACGAGGGCTTAGTCCGCGACGTGGACAAACGGTATTACTTGCGAGATGGTGTGTTGACAGTTGGAGAATAAGTAAGAGGGACTCGAGGCTTACTTTTTTTGGTCAACGTATAAACAATGCACATTGAAATTTTGACCTAGTGTTACATTTGCAAACGAATATCCGTTTTTATTGACTTTTGAGGTGACTTTAGTAATAGTGCAGTTTCTCAAAACGTGAAACATGCCTAAAAACTGTTTTTTCTTTGTCTACAAAATTAGTAAACAAGCTGTACACTTCTTTTTGTCGAGTTCAGACGAGTACATTGACAAATAAAAAAATGTTTACGATTATCTCCATCACCACCTGCTTTGGGTGGGGTGCGGTTGCCTGGTTTACAGGTAGCTTGATAATGGCTGAAGATTTGCCGCTTTTATCAATGCTAACCAATTTTGTTTATCTAACAGCGTTGGTGGCACCTTTCATAAAAGCGCGGCTCCGTCGCGTTTCAACAGTACGACTTTTAGTTGTGCTGTCTATCTTGTCCATCGGCGGACTAGCCATCATGATGGTTGAACCCTATGTTCCACTTGGCTACGCCACAGTCGGAATTCTGAGATTGTTTTTAGTCCCTGTATTAATGAGTTTTGGGGAGAATAACCTTGGAGCCGTTGCTGGTGTCT